>JAYTAT010000455.1:0-4052 GCA_043737315.1 Archangium sp. | reverse complement strand
GAATTCTGTGCACCGCCGCCAGCAACGCCGCCGTCGATCACCTGCTCGAGCTCTGCCTCGACGCCGGCCTGCGCTCGGTGCGCGTCGGTCACCCTGCGCGCGTGTTGCCTCACCTGCAGGAGCACACGCTGGATCTGCTCGTGGAAGCCCACCCTGATCGTCAACTCGCGCGCGCGCTCTTCGAAGACGCGTTCGATCTGCTCGGCTACGCGCGCAAACAACGCAACCGGGGCCGCAGCCGTGAACGGTTCGGCAACGCGCGAGAGGCCAGCGCCGAGGCGTACAAGATGATGGATGACGCCCGCGTGCTCGAGCGCAAGGCCACCCGCTCGATCCTCGACGGTGCCCAGGTGGTGTGCGCCACGCTCTCGATGCTGGAAGGCTCGTTGTTGCGCAACGAACAGTTCGACGTCGCGCTCTTCGACGAAGCGACCCAGGCCATCGAGCCGCTCTCGTTGCTCGCGTTCTTGAAAGCGCCCCTGGTGGTGATGGCCGGAGACCCCAAGCAGCTCGCGCCCACCGTCATCTCGATGGACGCCGCGAAACAGGGCCTGGGCGTCTCGTTGTTCGAGCGGCTGCTCAAAGATTACGGCGATGAGGTCAAGCGCTTGCTCAAGGAGCAGTACCGCATGCACGAGACCCTCATGCGTTTCCCCAGCGACGAGACGTATGGGGGCCAGCTGCGCGCCCACCCCTCGGTCGCTGACCGCACCTTGCATGAAGTGTTGCGGCCCGGGAGCACCGTCGACGCGCCTCCGCTGCTGTTCCTCGACACCGCCGGCAAAGGTTTCGACGAGAGCAAGGCGCCGCAGACCCAGTCACTGCGCAACGAAGGTGAAGCCGAGCTGGTGGTCGCGCGCGTACGGGAGCTGCTCGCCGAGGGCCTCAACCCCCGGGAGCTCGGCGTCATCACCCCGTATCGAGCACAGGCCTTGTGGCTGCGAGAGCAGCTGCTCGATCTCACCGAGCTCGAGGTCGATACGGTCGACGCGTTTCAGGGCCGCGAGAAAGACGTCATCATCGTCAGCCTGGTGCGCAGTAACGCAGAGCAGCAACTGGGCTTCCTCGAAGACCTGCGCCGCCTCAACGTGGCCATCACCCGGCCGCGGCGGCACCTGTTCGTCGTGGGGGATTCCGCCACACTTTCCGGCCACCCGTTCTTCGCGCGGTGGATCGAGTTCGCCCAAAGCGTGGGCGGCTACCGCTCGGCGTGGGAGTGGTTTTCAGCCGCTGCCGTCTGAACTCTTTGCAGACTCGGATTGCAGAGCTGAAAAACGTCATGTGGGTCTGTTGGCTCCCGGGTGAAAATCCCACGGGTTGGCCGCGGCACGCGCCCTGCTTTGAGAGTGCGCCATGTCGCAATCGAAGTTGCCTCAGATCACCCTGGAACACGAAGTCTGGGTCGTGAGGGTGGAACGCACCGGAGGAAAGTTGCAGGAGTACCGCTGCGCGACCGAGGCCCAGGCCCGTCAGCTGGTGGTGGAGCTCAGCAAGCAGCCCGACTGATCACTTGCTGCAGGGGATGTTGGTACACGCGCCCCACATGCCTGTTCGGTTGGTCCGGGCTTCTGCCTCGTACGTGGCGAACTCTTCCTGCCGCGCCTGCCCACCGGGCGAGACGTAGAGGAAACAGGCGAGCCCCTGCTGCGCCAACTCGGTGTTCAGCTCGACCCCGTCGACCTTCACGTACGCAAGCGTGCGGCCGAAACGATCGGTGCAGCGCGCTTCGTCGTACGAGAGCCCGAGGGTCTTGCCCACCACCCGCGATACGGTGAACGCCTTGGCCTGCTCGCCGTAGCAGTCGTTCTTGCCCTGCGTGGTCTCAGGCGTGTCGACCAGCAGCAGGCGAACGCGTGTGCCATCGAGCAGCGCCAGGGTGTCTCCGTCGACGACGAAATCCACCTGCGCCGTCGAAGGGCCACACGTGCTCTCGGGGGCTGAACACCCCCAGAGCAGCACCAGCACGAGCGCTGCCTGCCTCACGGGCAGGGAACGTTGGGCAGGCCGGGCGTGCCGCGGTTTCCGGTCGCTCCACCATCGGCCCCGATGGGCCCGTACCGCACGTTGCTGGGCGTGGTGCAGCGGTTGAGCACGATGTCGTTGTCGATCGGGCTCTCGGAGCCCGGCTTGATCTGCACCGAGGCGGCCGAGGTCTCTCCGGTCGCGGTGATGGTGTCGTAGACGCCGCCGTCGGCGCCGAGCACGGCGATGGTGCTCGCGGTGGTGAGCGCGCCGCCGAAGGTGCTGGTGAGCGCGGGCAGGTTACCGTTCTGCGCCGGGTCGTTGTTCTTGCCGAACACGAGGTAGCTGTTGGCCACCACGGGCACGCAGCTGTTCGAGTTGATGCGCGTCACGGTGGTGCCCACGCGCACCGACACGCCGTTGAGATCGCCCGCGCTCTTGGCGAGCACCTCGAAGTATTCACCCACGGCATCTGAGATCGCACCCGGGTCAGACATCCACTCGGTGATCACCAGGTCCGTGCTGGGGTGCCTCACCACCGGGCGCAGCGCCATCGTGCTCATGTCGAGGCACTGGTCTGAAATGGTCATCATGCCTGCGTCGGTGCCTGCGTCGGCGCCCGCGCAGGTGGGGTTGGATCTGCCGGGGCTGCCGAAGTCGCCGCCGCCGTCGGGGTTCCACTTGTTGGGCGAACGGCAGCGATTGCCGGGCAGGTCGTTGTCGCTGACCGTCTCGAAGCCGGGGATCACCTGGGTCGAGGCGCCGGAGAACTCGCCGCTGGCGGTGACGCTGTCGTACAGGCCGCCATCCGAACCGAGCAGGCTGATGGTGCTGGTGCCGGTGAGCGCCGCGCTGAACGAAGCGGTGAGCGGGGGCAACATGCCGTTTTGCAGCGGGTCACCGTTCTTGCCGAAGACCAGGAAGCTGTTCGTGGTGACCGCCAGGCAGTTCATCGACGAGATGGGCGTGCGGCCCGTGCCCACCTGCAGCGTGATGCCATTCAAGTCGACGTCGTTCTTCACCATCACCTCGATGAACTCGCCGTTGGCGGCCGAGGTGGCCGCAGGCGAGCTGTGCCACTCGGAGATCACCAGGTCGCCATCGGCCGGGTGCACCACCGGGCGTCGCAGCCCCGTGCCGGTGTCCACGCACACGTTGGGGTCGGGCTGGCCTGCGTCGACGGGACAAGCGGGGTTCGATGCCCCGGGGCTGCCGTAGTCGCCGCCCCCATCGGGGTTCCACTTGAAGGGGGCGCGGCAGAAGTTCGTCGGCTCGTCGTTGCTGCCCGGGTCGAGCTTGAGCGGGTCCAACTGCCAGGCCTTGCCCGAAGCCGAAGGCGTCAGCGCGATCTCGTCGATGCCGGCGTCACCCCGCGAGAGCGAGATGCGCTGGTTGGTGGTGTCGGCGAACGAGATCGAGCCGTACACGTGGCGGGGCGGCGGCAGAGCGCCGTTGACGAAGCTGTCGGCGCTGCGGGCCAGCAGCACGTACTCACCGGGCTGCACGCGCAGGCACGCCTGGTTCTCGATGCGCTCAGAGCTGGTGGTGGTGTTGATGGTCACGTCGTTCAGGTCGACGGTGGCCCTCGCGAGGATCTCGATCCACTCGCCGGTGGTGTCACCCGTTGCCGAGGGGCTGGCCATCACCTCGGTGATCACCAGGTCGCCCGCCTGCGGCGAGGTCATCGCGCGCACGGTGCCGTTGTCGACGCAGGTGCCCGAGGTGGCTTCGGCCATACACGTGGGGTTGGCGGCGCCCGGGGTACCGGCGTTGTTGCCGATGTAGAGGCTGCCGGTCGGCGTGTCGCAGTAGTTGGCCTCGACCGCGGCCACCGTGCTGTTGGGCTCGCTGACGCCGTTGAGCATGCGGCTGCGCTGGGGCTTGGCCGCAGTATTGTAAGTGAACTCAGCCAGCGTGGTCATGCCGCAGCGCACGCCCACCACGCCGCGCGCGTTGCCCATCGAACCCAGCGCATCGCCGTAGGCGTAGTTGATCCACCCCGGGTTCGGGCCCGAGCGGATGTCGCCGGCCACGAAGTAGCCGCGAGCGAGCGCCGTGCCCGCGCGAATCGCGTGCGTCTTGCTGCCCGA
>JAYTAT010000454.1:0-4055 GCA_043737315.1 Archangium sp. | reverse complement strand
GGCGCGATCGGTCGAGACGAAGTCACGCCGCGCGTTCGAGTCGATCGCCGGGCCCACCCACAGCCGCGCGCGACCCTGAAAGTCGGCCGCCGACGCAGAGGTCGTCGTCAGCAACAGCACCAGAGTGAACAGGCATCGCACCACGAGAGCCCGGAACTTAGCCAACCCCGATGAGAACGGGGCTCACTTCAGCTGCGAAGCGCGCTTCTGCAGTTCGTCGGCCTTCGTCTTGAGCTGACCTGCAAGCCCCTGCAAGCGAAGGCGCTCGACCTCGAGGTCATCCAGGTCGTCGTCGCCACCCGAGATGGCCCGCGCTCCGCCGACCTGAACCCGCGCATCAGACGCGGTGGTCACCCGAATGCTCGACGAGTCGAGGCCGGTGCCGAAGGAGGTGCCATCAGAGCTGCGGCTGGGGGGGCCCGGAAGACCGGCCGCCTGAGGGCTCGCGCTGTTGAACGAGCCGCTGCTGCCCGCGGTGGTGTCGGCGGTGCTCGCGGCGGGGGGAGGCGCTGCGTTCTCTTGCTGAGTGCCCGTGGGCGCGCTGGGCGCGGTGGCCGGGGTGGTGACGGTGCGCTGCACGCGCAGCCGGCGATCGCCATCGTCGAACATCGACTCTTCACCCATGAAGCGCTGCACCCGGCGATCGAGTTCGACCTCGTCACGGCGCTCGGCGATGCGGGCCTCGAGCGACTTGAGCTCGCGGCGCAGCTTCTCTTCGTTGTCGCGAAGCAGGTCGGCCTGCTCGAGCAGCTCTTCGGGGTCGTCGGTGGGGCGCACCGCGTCGAGCGTGGGAATTTTCGAGGCAGGCAGCGTCTGGCGAAGCGCATCACGCTCGGCGCGCAGCTTGCGGAGCTGGGCGATGAGGCCCTTGCGAACGGTGCGGTCGCCCTGGCGATCGAACTCGGCGCGCAGGCGGGTCAGCTCGGAAGACAGGCCGTCGAGCAGCGCCACGTTGGCGGTCTCGAGCTCGGCTTCGCGGCCGTTGACCTGCATGGCCAGCTCGCTGAGGGCGCCCGAAAGTTCCTGGCTGCGCTTGAGCGCCGCGTCGAGCTCGCCGCCGGGGAGCAGCTTGCCCTTCGAGGCCGCCTTCAGGGTTTCAATCCTCGACGAGAGGGTCGACAGCTCGTTGCGCTGTTTGAGTTGGTCGGCCCGCCGCGCAGTCACCTGATCCCGCGCGCCCCGGCTGCCAGAACGAAGGGCGTCGAGGGAGCCCGCGCCCCAGACCGGGAAGGCGAAGAGGCAGGCGGTGAGGAGAACGGCACTCAGCTTCATGATGGGGACTCTCTTGAGCAACGGCGGTGCCAAGAGGCAAGGTCCAATCGCACCGAAAACCAACCCCTTGGCACGATGTGCGACAGTCGCATTCCCATGAAAAAACCGGTGATCGACAGTTTTCCGAGGCGCGTGTGAAACGACCCCCCTCGGCACTCTGGCGTGTGCACAAGCCGCCCGGCGTCAGCAGCGCTTCGCTGGTCGATGATTTCCGCCGAACGCACGGGGGAAACTTTACCCTGAAGGTCTCGCACGGGGGAGTGCTCGACCCGTTCGCGGAGGGCCTGGTGCTGTTGCTGGTGGGCGCGGCCAACCGCCTGTTCGAGGCGCTGCACGAGGTGCCCAAGACCTACGTCGCCCAGGTGCGTTGGGGCCTCGAGACGACGACGGGAGACGCGGGCGGGCGCGAAGTGCGGCGCGGCGATGCGAGCGGGCTCACGGCTGATCAGCTCGACGCGGCGCTGATCAATTTTCGCGGGTGGACAGCGCAGACGCCGCCCGCCACCAGCAACAAACGCATCGATGGCGAGCGCGCGTACGTGAAGGCCCACCGGGGGGAAGAGGTGGTGTTGCCGCCGCAGCAGGTCTACCTGCACTCGGCGCGGTGGCTCTCGCACATGCTGCCCGTCAGCAGCACGCTCGAGGTGGTGGTGCGCGGTGGCTTCTACGTGCGCAGCCTGGCCATCGAGCTCGGGCGCGCGCTCGGTGTGGGCGCTCATCTGTCTGCGCTCCAACGCGGCGCGATCGGCAGCTATCAAGACGTGCAGCTGCCGGTGCAGCACACCGGGCGTGACGTCGTGCCGTGGTTGCCCTCGATGGAAATCTCCGACGCGCAGTGGGGCGAAATCAAACGCGAGGTCAACCCGCAGGTGATCAGCGCTCCGGGCTCGTGGGCCTTGCCCGACGGTTTTCCCACGCCTTCGGCGGGTGTACGCGCCCTGCACCAGGGGCGGCTCGTCGCGTTGATCAGAAACGGGCCTCCGCTGCTGTTGCCCGGCGGAATCTAAACGGGGCCTACGCCGCCGCCGCTTTGGATTCGGCGTGGTAGTCGATGCTGACGAAGGGCTTTCCGGGCCTGGCGAAGTAGTAGCCCTGCATCAGGTCGACGCCGAGGTCGCACAACGTGGCCAACTCGGGCCCCGTCTCGATGCATTCGGCGATCACGCGCAGGCCCATGCGTTTTGCGAGATCCACCACCGCGGCGACGATGAGCTGATTGACGCCCGAGGTGTCGATGTCGCGCACCAACGAGCCGTCGAGCTTCACGAACTCGGGCTGAACGCGCGCCAGCGTGGTGAGGCCCGCGTAGCCCGCGCCGAGATCATCCACCGCGACGCGATACCCCAGCGCTCTGAGCGCCTCGATGTGGCGAGTCAAAGCGTCGTCGTGCGTGACCGACGCGCGCTCGGTGATCTCCAGCACCACCCGGCGGGCAAAGGCGGCCAGTGGTGAGCTGCCTTCGTACAGCTCGGGATCTTTCAGGTCTGCCGGGTGCAGGTTCACGAACACGTCGACGCCCTCTGCGAGCATCGGCAGCTCGTTCGCCACGGACCTTCGAATCGCGCGGCCGAGATCGAACAGGCGTCCGGTCTTCTCGGCGAGCTCGAGCACGTCGGGGGGCCCCTTCACCTCAGGCGTGGTGGTGCGCAGCAGCGCCTCGTAGGCCAGTGGCCGCGACTTGGAGAATTCCACGATGGGTTGGTACGCCATCCACAAACCTTCCAGCGCGCGATCGAGCCGGCGGTGCAGGCTCGCCAGATCATCCGAACCCACGCGCCGTTTCACCGCTTCCGACACCGTGGTCACGAAGACGTCGATGTCGAAGGGTTTGGGCAGGTACTTGTGCACGCCCAGATCGATCGCCGAAATGGCCGACTCGATGGTGGGCGCGCCCGTCATCAACACGAACGGCACGGTGGCGTCGTAGCTGCGCGCGGCCCGGAGCAGGCCCAGGCCGCTCAGGTCAGGCATGCAGAAGTCGGACACGATGGTGTCGTAGCGGCGCTTCTCGATCAGCGCGAGGGCGTGCGTGGGGTTGTTGCAGGTCTCCACCGTGAGACCTGATCTTCGAAGCAAGCTGCTGCAGACCCGCAGGAACAGTTCGTCATCATCCACCACCAACACTCGACCGGTTGAAACCGCCATCGGGGGGAACTCCTTGCGGTCTCCCTGAGCAATGGTGGTGCCGCCTGGATCAGCCCGGAAACACTGTGGGTTCCAGGGGTCCCGACGCACCCGGCGGGTCCTGCCGCGGTGGTCGGTTTCGGCTCAGCCCTCTTCGGGGGGCCGTTCGCCCTTCTGGATGAAGCCGTATTTCTCGAGCTTGTAATAGAGCGCCGAGGTCTTGATGCCGAGCAGCCGCGCGGTCTCGGTCTTCACCTTGCGCGCCTTCTCGTACGCGCGCTCGATGAGCTGACGCTCGAGATCTTCGAGGATGTCGGGCAACGGGCGGTCGCCGTGCGGCACCGGGAGCGCACCTTGCGTGTGCGAGGCGCGGGCCTCGGCTGACTGGAGGAAGGCGGGCAGGTCTTTTTCCTCGAGCTCCTTTCCTTCGGCGAAGACGAGCGACTGCTCGATGGCGTTCTCCAGCTCGCGCACGTTGCCGGGCCACGCGTAGCGGCACAGGCCCGCCACCGCTCCGGGCGTCAGCCCCTTCACCGCGGCGTTGATGCGCGGCGCGTGTTTGGCGATGAAGTGCCGCGCGAGCTGGCCGATGTCTTCGGGCCGTTCGCGCAAGGCGGGCAGCTCGAGGGGCACCACGTGCAGGCGGTAGTAGAGATCTT
>JAYTAT010000453.1:0-4061 GCA_043737315.1 Archangium sp. | reverse complement strand
TTGTCACCCTCGATTGCGCCGTTGCTGGTCGCCTTCGACGTGGCGCTGGTGGTGCTGGTCGCGGTCGACTTTTTCCTCTCACCTCGCGCCGAGGCCCTGGGAGTTCGCCGCATCGTCGAGCCGGTGCTCTCTTCGGGGCGCGTCAACGTGGTGAGGCTCGAGCTGACCCCGCGGGCACGCTCCATCAGCGGTGAGCTTCGTGATTGGGTGACGCCGGGGCCTGCGATCGAAGGTCATCGACAGCGCTTCTCGGGTGCGTGCGTGATCGAGTGGCGGCTGACTCCTTCGACGCGCGGCGATCTTCACTTCGGCCCGCTCACGGTGAAGCTCGATGGCCCGCTGGGCCTGTGCACGCGGCGGCAGACGATCGACCTGCGCCAGTCGGTGAAGGTCTTTCCAGATCTCTCGGTGCTCTCACGTGATGCGCTCGACCTCGCGCGCGCAGAAGACCAAGTCAGTCGCCGGGTGATCCGCGTGCGCGCCGAGGGCCGGGAGTTCGAGTCGTTGCGCGAGTACCGCCCGGGTGACGATCGCCGCAGCATCGACTGGAAGGCGACGGCACGGCGAGGCAAACCGTTCGTGCGTCAGCACCAGCCTGAGAAGAACCAGCAGGTGATTCTGCTGCTCGATTGCGGGCGGCACATGGCGGGTGAGAGCAACGGCCGCCGCAAGCTGGACCACGCGGTCGATGCCGCGCTGCGGCTGGCGAAGGTGGCGCTCGATCACGGCGATCTCGTCGGCGTGCTCGCGTACGGCCGCGACGTGAAGCGGTGGTTGCCGCCGAGGAAGGGCGTCGATCAACTGCGCGCGATCGCGCAGGCGCTCTACCAGGTCGAAGCCGTGCTCGAAGAGAGCAACTACGGCGCCGCGTTGGATCGGGCGTTCGCCAGAGGTGCCCGCAGATCGTTGGTGATCGTGATGACGGATCTGGTCGACAAGGAGACCTCAGCGGCGTTGCTGCTGCGAACCCGCCGACTCGTGCCTCGGCATCTGCCCTTGATCGTCTCACTGCAGGACGAAGCGGTGCACCGCCTGGCGACCGAAGTGCCCCTGACCACCAGCGCTGCGTATGAACGGGTGGTCGCGCAGAGGGTCGAGCGCGATGGTGATGCGACGGTGGCACGGCTTCGTGAAGGCGGCGCTCGGGTGGTGCGTGGTACTCCGGCGGCGTTTGCGAGCGCCGGGGTCAGTGCGTATCTCGACATCAAGCAGCGCGGGCTGCTGTAGAACGCCGCATCGGTGAGCACCGGCGCATCGCCCGAGCAACGTCTTTGAATCGGCCGCGTCTTCCATTTCGGCCCGACTTTGCCGTCGGCCAGACCGCTGAGAAGACGATGAAAACCAGGTTGAACGTTCAGGGAATGTCCTCCGATCACTCTGGTGAAAGCGCAACGGAGAGCGGGGCTGTGAGTCTCGACCCGCTGAAGTTTCAGCCCGCTGATCGCGCTGGGTGCTCGGGGGGGCCAGCAGCCTCATGCCGCGTTACATTGCGCGCAATGAATGGAGTGCTGACCGACGTCGTGCAGATGCGGGTCGAAACTCACCGCGATGTGGGGCCACAGACAGCGGTCGCGTGGTTCTACCAGGTGCTCGGCAACGACCTGTTCGAACGGGCGCGCAGAGCCGGAGCGTCGGTCTCGGCGCTCAAACGGCTGGCGAAAGAATTCGGCGATGAGCGCGAGCCCGCTTCAGACACCCGCGGCGCCATCTGCCGGTGCACCGGGCGGCTCGCGGCGAGGCTGAAGCCAGAACACGCGGCCGCGATCTCTGCGGTCGAAGTGAATTGCCACAGCCTCGCCGACTTCGCCCGCATCAGCGTCATCACGCCCAACACCTCCGCTGTCAGCGTGCACCGGGCCCGCGAGGCGCTGAAGAAGCAGATCAAAGCGTGCTGTTGTGGCAGCTGCGCCGGTCACGGCTGCCTCGATTGCACCTGTGTTTCCAACAATTCCCTCGCCGCGGTGTAAGGCCCAGCGGGGTGCGGCGTCTTTCAGCCGGCCCCTCACGCTTCAGGTACCCATGTCCATTCGACCCCTCTTCCTGCTTCTGCTGACCGCATGCGCGGGCCCCTCAGCTCATCGAGCGCCCGCTTCAGGATCGGCGCTGGATCTCACTCAGGCCGAAACCAGACGAGCGACCGTGGCGAGCACGCTCACCCCGAACGATCCGCTGGCCGCGCCGAACTGCGCGCTTCAGAACACCTCGGCGTGCCCCGAGCTCGCGCCTGAGCCCGAAAAGAAAGAAGAACCGCACCACCACGGGGAGGCTGCACCGGGCCTCATTCCGCTCGAGACGCCCACGCCGGGAATCATCGCGGACACCAGGGTGATCGACCCGGTCTGTAAGATGAAGATCGACCCGAAGACCGCGGGTGGTGGCTCGTTGTGGTTCCAGGAGCGGCAACACTTTTTCTGCTCCTCGAGTTGCCGCCGCACCTTCGTCTCTCAGAACCCCGGAGCCAGGTGATGAAGCGTCTCGTGCTGCTCGCGCTGCTGAGCTCAGGCTGTGCCACCACCTCGATGTCGGGCGATCTGGCTTCGATTCAAGACACGGTCTCCACCCGCGGCGCGTTGGCCAACCTCACCCTGCCCCGCTTCGACGATCCCGAGTCGGTGCCCGAAGAAGTCGACAGCCTGCTTTCCCGGCCGCTGAACGCAGACTCAGCGGTCAGGGTGGCGCTGCTCAACAACCGTGAAGCGCGCGCGGCTCTCGCTGAGGTCGGTATCGCGCGTGGCCAGCTGGTGACGGCCGGGCTCGTGCCCAACCCCGAAGTGGAGTTCGAGATCAGAGATCCGGGCGGTGCGCAGCCGACGCAGATCGATGTCGGACTCGAGTTGAACCTCTCGGCCGTCTTCCTCGCCCCTGCGCGCGCAGGCGTGGCCGAAGCGACCCTCGATGCAGAGAAGTTGAAAGCGGCGGGCTCGCTGCTCGATCTCACCTGGACCGCCCGCGTGGCGTTCTACGAAGTGCAGGCGCTGCAGCAGAAGTTGGAGCTGCGCCTGCGCGCCTTCGCCGCGAATCAGGCCTCCTACGAGACGGCGCTCGAGCTCTCGAAGGTGGGCAACATTCCCGCGCTCACTTTGGCCAACGAGCTGACCTCGGTCGAACTCTCTCGCGTGCAGGTGGCTGAAGCCGAGAACGCGCTGCTCGATGCCCGCGAGGCGCTCAATCGCAAGCTGGGTCTGACGGGTCCGCGCACGGCGTGGACGCTCGAAGGCCCGCTCCCGCCCCCGAAAGAGCTCAAGGATGGCGAGATGACCGAAGCCAAGGCGCTCGCCGCCAACCTCGAGCTGGCCGAGCTGATCAGGCGCGCGGAAGCCGCCAGCCGCAAGGTCGGGCTCGCGAAGACCGAGTCGTGGTTGCCGCATCTCTCGGCCGGCTTTCACGGTGAACGTGACGCAGCGTTGTGGGAACTCGGTGGTCACGTGACCGTGGGTCTGCCGGTGTTCGATCGCGCTCAGGGCAAACAGCTCTCGGCCCGCAGTGAATATGACGCGCTGCGGGCACGCGCCGAGGGCCAGGCGCTTCACGTTCGATCGTCGGTGCGCACCGCGCTCAATCGCGCCGAGTCTGCTGGCAGACGTGCACGCCATTATTCTGAGCGATTGCTCCCCGCCCGGCAGGAAGTGCTGCAGCAGACCTTGCTCCAATACAACGCGATGCAGCTGAGCGTCTTTCAGCTGCTCGCAGCCCAGCGCGCCGTGACGGAGACCGCGCTCGCGCAGGTCGATGCCACCCTCGATGCGTGGAAGGCGCGCGCGTCGGTCGATCTGTTGCTGGCGGGTCGCTCCACGCCCCTGTCCTGGGGTTCAGGCCCCGGAAGCACGTCGATGTCCGTCGAGTCAACGGGAGGTCACTGAGATGAACCGCCGTGAACTGATGCAGCTGGGTGTGATGGCCGGTGGAGCACTTGCCGCGAAGGACGCGCTCGCCAAAGCCGTGGCCGCGCCGTCGGTGGTGGTGGCGCCGGGTGGACAGAAGGGCGTGGTGACTCCGAATGGCTCGACGCTTCCGCTCAAGCTCATCAACGGCGTGAAGGTCGGCCACCTGGTGGCGCACGA
>JAYTAT010000452.1:0-4069 GCA_043737315.1 Archangium sp. | reverse complement strand
ACTGCGGTTGTCTCGAGCGCGGCTGCTGTCGCTGAAGCGTTGGTGTAGGGAGCGCTCATGCTCCGCTCGATCGCACTCATCGCAGTCGTCGCCGGTTTCCCGGCTCTCGCCGCAGAGGGGAAGTGGACTCCGCAGCAGGTGCTCCAGCAAGGGCCGGCGTGGGTCAAAAGCCAGGGCTTCGGCCTGCCGCTGCAGAAGCTGTGGGATGAGAAGAGCCAGGGCGGTCTGCTCGGCAACGCGGTGCAGCTGCCGGGCTGCTCGGGCAGCTTCGTCTCGAAAGACGGGCTGCTGATCACCAACCACCACTGCGTGATGAGCATCTTGCAGGAGCACTCCACCACTGATCAGAACCTGGCCCGCGACGGTTTCCTCGCCCGGAACCAGGCAGACGAACGCGGCTCGAAGTCGTTCCGCGTTCAGGTGCCGCGCCGCTTCGTCGACGTGACGAGGGAAGTGCTCGCCGCGGTGCCCCCCAACGCCGACGATCTCGCCCGCTACAAGTCGATGGAGAACATGCAGAAGAAGCTCGTCGCCGAGTGCGAGAAACAGCCGGGTACCCGTTGCACCTTCGCCGCCTTCGATGGCGGGCTGTTCTTCACGCTGACCGAGTTCACCGAGCTGACCGACGTGCGCATGGTGTACGCGCCGCCCAGCGCGGTGGGGGATTTCGGCGGGGAAATCGACAACTGGATGTGGCCGCGGCACTCCGGCGACTTCGCGCTCGTGCGTGTGTACCAGGCGGGCAAGCCGTACCAGCCGAAGTACTTCTTCCCGCTCTCGAAGGAAGGCGTGAAGGAAGGCGACGCGGTGGCGGTGCTCGGCTACCCGGGCAGCAGTTTTCGCGCTCAGCTCGCAGACGAGATGGTGGAGCGGCAGCAGCGCTGGTTCCCGTCGCTTCAGGCGCTCGCAGCGGAGTGGGTCGCGATCATGGAAGAAGAGGGGAAGAAATCGCCCGATTCCGCGATCGCCACGGCTGATGACATTCGTGGACTGCTCAACGCGAGGAAGAACTCCGAAGGGCAGCTGGCGGGCCTGCTGCGCGGAAAGATCATCGAGAAGCAGCGCGCGTCTGACGAAAAGGTGAAGGCGTTTGCTGCAAAGAAGCCACAGTTCTCGTCCGCGACCGAGGCGCACGCGGGGCTGCTGCAGTTGATGACGGAGCGCACCCAGACGTGGGACCGGGACTTTCTGCTCGACATGTCGGGGCGGGGTGCGCGGGCGATCGGCTGGCCGCTGCTGATCGCGCGAAGGAGCGTCGAAGCGCAGCGCCCCGATGAGGAGCGTGAGCCGGGGTTTCAAGAGCGGGATCTCGAGCGGCTGCGTGAACGCCACGAGCGTGATCAAAAGCGGTACTCGGCCCAGGTCGATCGCCGCTTGTTTCTTTCGTGGATCAAGCGGGCGCTGGCATTGCCGAAGGATCAGCGCAGCCCGTCGCTCGACGCTGTGTTCGGTGCGCTGAAGGACGACGCGGCGATCACGAAGAAGATCCTCGAGCTGATGACGACCTCGAAGATCTTCGACCTCGAGCAGCGCACGAAGATGTTCGAGGAGACGCCGGCTCAGTTGAAGGCGCGCAAGGATTCGCTGGTGGATCTGGGGCTGGCGCTCGACGTCGAGCGGCGCGCGCTGCGGGATCGCCGCGATGCGTTCTCAGGCCGGGTGCTCAAGCTCCGTCCTGAGTGGCGCAAGGCGGTGATCGCGGAAGCGGGCCGGCCGGTGGCGCCCGACGCCAACCTCACGCTGCGGGTCAGCTTCGGGCGCGTGAAGGGCTACTCGCCAAAAGAGGCGGTGCTGATGACCCCGCAAACCACGCTCGGCGGCATGATGGCCAAGTACACCGGCAAGGAACCCTTCGACGTTCCGCAGAAGATCCGCGACGCGTACGCGGCGGGCAAGTTCGAGCAGGTGCCGGTCAACTTCTTGTCTGACTGCGACACCACGGGCGGGAACTCGGGCAGCCCGATGATCGACGGCAAGGGCCGGCTGGTGGGCGTGAACTTCGATCGCGTCTGGGAAAACGTGGCGAACGACTTCGGCTACAACCCCGACGTCGCCCGCAACGTGAGCGCCGACGTGCGCTACCTGTTGTGGCTGCTCACCTCAGTCGACGTCGCGCCCGACCTGGTCGCCGAACTCACCGCGAAGTGAAGAAACCTCTTCCTGAACCCCCTACGGCCCTCTGGGCTTTCCCGCCGCGAGCCTCTGTGATGAATGAGCGCCATGCGCTTCGACACCCTCGCCATCCACGCAGGCCAGACGCCAGACCCCACCACGGGCGCCATCATGACGCCGGTGTACTTCACCTCGACCTACGTTCAGGACGGGCCGGGCGAACACAAGGGCTACGAATACTCCCGCACCAAGAACCCCACCCGCGTCGCGCTCGAAGCGTGCCTCGCGGCGCTGGAAGGCGCGAAGTACGGCGCGGCGTTCGGCTCGGGCTGCGCGGCGTCCGACATGTTGATGCACATGCTCTCGCAGGGCGACCACGTGGTCTGCAGCGATGACGTATACGGCGGCACTTTCCGTCTGTTCGACAAGGTCTTCACCCGCCACGGGCTGACGTTCTCGTTCGTCGACATGACGAACCCGGAAAACATCGAGAAGGCGATCACCCCCAAGACGAAGATGATCTGGGTCGAGACGCCGACGAACCCGATGCTCAAGCTGGTCGACCTCGCGCGGGTCGCGGAGATCGCCAGGAAGCACAAGCTGATCAGCGTCTGCGACAACACCTTCATGACGCCCTACTTCCAGCGCCCGCTGGAGCACGGCTTCGACATCGTCACGCACTCGACCACCAAGTACCTGAACGGCCACTCCGACGTGGTGGGCGGCTTCGTCTGCACCTCGAGCAAGGACCTCGCCGATAAGATGTACTTTCTGCAGAACGCCATCGGCGGCGTGCCCGGCCCGATGGACTCGTTCCTGGTGCTGCGCGGCGTGAAGACGCTCCACGTGCGCATGCAGCGTCACGCTGAGAACGCGCACAAGATCGCCGACTACCTGGTCTCGCACCCCAAGGTGAACAAGGTCACCTTCCCCGGCCTCACCTCGCACCCGCAGCACGAGCTGGCGCGCAAGCAGATGAAGGGCTTTGGCGGCATGATGACCTTCGACATGAAGGGCGGCCTCGAGGCGGCGCGGCGCTTCCTCAAGACGACCAAGGTGTTCGCTTGCGCAGAGTCGCTGGGTGGCGTCGAGTCGCTCATCGAGCACCCGGCGATCATGACCCACGCGTCCATCCCCAAGGAGAACCGGGAAAAGCTGGGCATCACCGACGGGCTCATCCGCTTGTCCGTTGGCATCGAAGATTCGGCCGACCTCATCGAAGACCTGAAGACCGCGTTCGACGCGGCCTGAAGTCCCTCGTTTTGTGAGAGAGTGCGGCCGTGTTGTCCCTGGTCGTCGCCCTCGTCGTGCTCGCCCCGGAGTTGCCCGTCGAATGTCAGGCGCCTCCGACGCGGGAGGTGTTGGTCCTGACGGCCTTCGCTCAGTCGTCGGGCTCACTTTCGGTGGGCCTCGACAGCGTCGCCACGTGGTGTTTCGACTCGGGCGGCACGTGGACGGGTGGGCAGAAGCCCGCCAAGGGGAAGAAGGTCGCCAGCACGGATCCCACGGGGGATTGCGCGAAGGCGATCATCTCGTGCGAGGCCGCGCGGGCTTCGATGTCGGCTGAGACGAAGGTGGTGCTCTACGAAGCGCTCAAGGACATCGAGCGGCCGTTTCTGGGCGTGAAGTACAAGCCGAAGCGCAGTGGTCTGGCTGAACGTCCTCCCGAAGTCGCGGAGTGTTCGTCGCGGGATCGTTCGACCGTGTTCTCGCACGCCCAGGCACGCATGGATTTGGCGCGGCTCGCGAGCCAGGTGCAGAACGAGTACGCGAATTACAAGACCTGGCTGTTCGCGGAGGGCCTCAAGTGCGGTCAGGCCATGGCGCGCGGTGAGAAGGATTACCTGCGAAGGGGCGTCGCAATCGATACGCCGACGCAGGGCGGGGGAACGCAGCAGGTGCCCGCCCAAGGTCTCCCTGAGCAAGGTCGCGAGGGCACTGTCGCTGCCGATGGGAC
>JAYTAT010000451.1:0-4074 GCA_043737315.1 Archangium sp. | reverse complement strand
GCGAGGTCTGGTAGGTGCGCTCGGCCACCAGCAACATCTGCCGCAGCCGCTCTGGGCACGCGATGCGCCCCTGGCTGAATGCACGCTCGAGGTTCTCGTTCGATTTTCCGTCGATGTCCTTCTCGCGCTGCTCCAACTCGGAGCGCAGGTGAAGCGGGCTCTCTGACTGCAGCACCGCCGCGCGCTGCGTCGCGTCACGCGCCTGCGCTTCGGCGACTGCGCGTTCAGCCTTGAGGCGTTCGACCTCGCGTTTGAGACGATCGACCTCGGTCTCACGCACCAGGAACCGCCGGCGCAGCGCTTCGGCTTCAGCCTTGGCAGCGCCGACGCGTTCTTCAGCAGAGGCCTCCAGCGCCTGCCGCCAACCCAGCCGGCGCGCGGTGAGATCGAGCGCCCGTTTTGCCTCAGGCTCGTCGGGATCCAGCTCGAGCGCGCGGCGAAAGTAGGCATCGGCCTCTTCGAAGGCGCCCGCTTCGGCCGCGAGGTGACCCAGATCGACGAAGGCCCCCGAACCCACCCGGGGAATCGAGGCTTCAGGCAGCGCGGTGGCCAGGTTCAACGCGACGCGCGCTTCGTCAGCCCGCTGCAGCAACCGCAACGCCCTGCCCTGCGCCGAGTGGAAGTCGAAGTCCCAACCGGTATTGCGCACCTTCACGAGCTTCTGGGCCTGCACCAGCAACTCGAGCGCGCGCGCGGGTTCTTTTCGCAGGTTCGCGATCTGCGCGAACTGCACCAGGTCGTCTGCCTGCGGATCCTGCGCGAGCCGCCGGGCGATGGCGGAGTCGACCTCGGCCCTCTCGCCTGCGAGCTCGCCCGCATAGGCCATGTGGGCGATCTGGTACGGCTCGAGATGACCCGCGGCGTCGATCTTCCGCCACGCCTCGAAGGCCCCACGCGCGTCGCCCCGCAACAACTTCACGTCGGCCCGCAGCGCCTTCGCCGTCCACAACAGCACTGCGGCCGTCTCACTGCCTTCGATCTGCGCGGCGAGGCGATCGGCGTCGTCGAACTGACCGCGGCGCAGCTTCACCATCGCCAGCACCAGCCGCGTATCGGCGCCTCCACCCACCAGCATCGCGCGCGCGAGCTGTGCTTCGGCTTCTTCCACCCGGCCCACACGGAGCAAGGCCCCGGCAAAATAGGTGAGCACCTGCGGATCACGCGGACGGGCCCGGCGCACGCGGCCCAGCAGCTCGATCGCCTTGAGCGGCTCATCGGCATCGAGATAGAGGCTGCCCAGGCGTGCTTCGATTTCACTGTTGGCCGGGTGCAGCGCGAGCCCGGCTTCGAGCACCTTGCGCGCTTCGTCGCGGCGGCCGAGCTGACGCAGTGCCTCGCCCAGCAAAGATGCGATGGCGGCTTCTTTGAAGCCCGCAGCTTCCACCTCGCGGACGAGTGTCTCGACGGTCGCCCACTCGCCACGCTCGGAGTGGAGCCGCGCCTGTTCGAGTTGAGCGATCGCTCTGCGCTTGTTCAACCCGGACACCTTGAGCACCCTACTCCGATCGCTTGCGGAAGAAGTCTCGTGTGACGATGGGCTGCACGGGCTCCCTGACTTCGACCCTGTCCCCGAGGGACAGGGAGGCGAGGAGTTCTTCGCGGGTCTTGAGGCCCGACGCTGCGGGCCCGAGGCGCTCGCGTGCCAGCGTCAAGAGTTCCCTCAAAGTGCGGCCCGTCAAGTCCTCCATGGGCCGCGCATTTCTCACTGACCGGGTTGGCGGTCAACGTGCCAACATGGGCTCCCGCCGTGAGGGACCTGCCGCGACTCTTGTTGTGCTGTTTCGACGTCATCCCGGCGCCCTCGGCCATTTCGCGCCGTGCGACCGAGTACCTCAAGGGCCTCTCAGAGCGGTACCAGGTGGTGGTGCTGACGGTGAAGACGCCCGATCACACGCACATCGAGCGGTACCACGGTGCACGGCTGCTCCGGGTGCCGGTGGGCTCAGGCGATCTCGCCGCGCGCGTGCAGGCTTTTGACCGCGCCGTGCGCAGGCAGCTCGACAGCGAAGAGTACGTAATGGTGCATTTCTTTGATCCCTTCGGGGGCTACGCGCTGTGCGAGCGGCGATCCGAGTTCGGCTACAAGCTGGTCTACGACGCGTGCTCACTGCCTTCGGTCGATCTGCCCTTCCTGGTCAGTGAAGAAGAAGCCAACCGCCGCTTTCTCGCCAAGGTGCGCAGGCAAGAGCTCTTCTGCCTGATGAACGCCGACGTGGTGATCGTCGCCAACGAGCTGACGCGCGACTTCGTGGCGGGCCTGGGCGTGCCGCGCTCACAGGTGCAGGTCTTACCCGCGCCCGTCGATCTCGGCCCGTACGATCCCGCGGTGATGGGCGTACCCGATGGAACGCCGATGAAGCTGTTGCACCTGGGCAATCAGAGCGACGCGCAGGATCTTCCCACGCTGCTCGAGGCGATGCAGCTGGCGCTGCAGACCGTCGACGTGCGCCTGACCATCGTGGGGCCCAGAGACGAGGAGCATCAGGCGCGCCTCGAAGAGCAGGTCTCGGCGCTCAAGATCACCGGCAAGGTCGACTTTCAGCCGCAGGTCACTCACGACGATCTGCACAAGGTGCTCGCGACGGCCGATGTGGGGTTGCTGACGTTGTCCGACGTCGAGCGCAACAGCCGGGTCGGTTCACCCCTCTCGCGCCTGGGTGAGTACCTGGCCGCGGGCAGGCCGGTGATCGCAGCCGATGTGGCGGCCGCGCGCGCTCTGCTCCCGGATGACGGTGTGGTGCTGTACCGGCCCCAGGACAAACATTCGCTGGCCGACGCGATCGTCAGCCTGGCCACCGAGCCCCATCGCCGCGTGAAGCTGGGGGCTGCCGCGCGCGCCGCCAGCCTCGATCGCGACGCAGCGAAGATCCGCGCCGACCTGGTGGCCATCTACGTGGCCTTGAGCGGCACCGGCGTGCGCGCGGTGGGCGACGCCGACACCACCACGCCCGACGAGGTCACCCAGCTCGGCGCATCGCTCGGCTCGGAAGACACGCAGAAGAGAAAGGCCGCGGCCCAGGCCAAACGCGCGAAGGAGGAAGCGCCGTCGGGCACCAACAAGGTGAAGACCGATCCGGCGATGGTGGCCGAAGAGACCTCGCCTGAAGTGACCGTCGGCCTCGATCGCCCCAGCGTGATGGGCGTGCCGCTGCATGAAGACGACCTGCCGCCCGTGGTGCTGGGTCATGACGTGAGCGAGGTGGCTGCCGAGTTCGCGCAGACCAGCACCGAGCCCAACGCGCGGCGTTCGACCGAGCCGCCGGTGGTGATGGGCATGCCGTTGGCTGACTCTGCGCGCAGCAACGTGGGCGCCGTGACGCCCGGCGATCTGGCGGATGAGCTGGGCGATATCGCGGCGAGCGATCCCGGGTTGCCTGCGCCGACGGTGCCCATTCCCGACGAGCCCCGGCATCTGGAAGACGCGCCGACCACGGGGAGCCATCTGTCTCTGGTGCGCGCCGACCTGGAAGACGAGCCGATGCCGACCGTACCGACGCGCCCCCAAGGGTTGGAGGCGCCGCCGGCTTCGGCTCCCACTCCGTTGCCGCAGCCGCAGGTCTTCATTCCTCCGCTCGAGCTGCCCAGGCACGTGATGGCCCCTCACCCCGCCCCTGTTTTCAAGCCCGAGGGGGTTGCGTTGCTCACGGTGCCGCCCCTGCCCCCACGTTCAAGTGCGTCGGGCACCTTCGTGCCGTTCAACCCGCCGCCGCTGCCGCGCACGAGGTCGGGCCTCTTCGCCGCGCAGGTTCCGCCTCAGCTGCCCTCGACGCCGGCCGTGCAGGCTGGTGCAGCGCAGACCCCACCTTCGTTGCCCAGGTCGAGCCCCTCAGGCACTTTCGCCACAGTTCCGATCGCCAAACAGGCCACGGGACTTTTTCCCGAGCCCGTCTCCATTCCCGAAAAGCCGGTCGAGCTCGACGAGAACGACATCCAGGGGGACGGCCCGGTCGAGGTGCACGCCGACGAGATCGTCGAGGTGGCCGAGGCCGAGGCGGCGCCGGTCGACGAATCGCCCCTGATGGCCTCCGAAGAATCGGTCACCACGGTCGACACGGATGCCTCACCTCCGGCGTC
>JAYTAT010000450.1:0-4076 GCA_043737315.1 Archangium sp. | reverse complement strand
AGAAGTGAACGAAGACCCCGAGGATCTCGCCGAAGACGACGAACCACGGGAACGGAGCGCCCTCTACATCACTCGCGCGGGGGCCGAGAGACTGCGCGCCGAGCTCAAACACCTGCTCACCGTCGAGCGGCCCAAGGTGACTGCCGAGGTCTCGTTCGCCGCGTCGTTGGGGGATCGGTCGGAGAACGCCGAATACATCTACGGCAAGAAGCGCCTGCGCGAGATCGATCGCCGGCTGCGCTTTCTGGACAAACGGCTCGAGCGGCTGACCGTGGTCGAGCCCACCGAGCACAAAGACACCAACAAGGTGTTCTTCGGCGCCACGGTGACGCTCCAAAACGAGGAAGACGCTACCAAAGTGACCTACCAGCTCGTGGGGCCCGACGAGACCGACCTGAAAAGCGGAAAGATTTCGGTCGACTCTCCGGTGGGCCGGGCTTTGCTCGGGAAAAAAGCGGGCGATGTCGTTACGGTGCGTAGGCCCATGGGCGAAGTCGACTTCGCCTTGATAGCCATCAAATACGTGTAAAGGCGGGCGCTCGCGCGTGCTTAAGTACGAGCGCGAACAGAGTCTGTTCACCACTCCCACCGGGGGCTTTTTTGGCGCGGAAGAACTTCGTTCTCGACACCAACGTGTTGCTGCATGACCCACGGTCGATTTACAGCTTCGACGACAACACGGTCATTGTTCCCATCTACGTCATCGAAGAACTCGACATGTTCAAGAAAGACATGTCTGAGCTCGGGCGTAACGCGCGCCAGGTGGCCCGCTATCTCGACGCGCACCGCAAAGAAGGCACGCTCGCCGAAGGAGTGCCCCTGCCCAACGGGGGCATGCTGAAGGTTTCCTTCGTGGAGCACGACCTGCCCAAGTCGATGGCCGACGGGCAGCTGATGGACAACCGGATTCTCGCGGTCGGCATCGAGACGCGCCTGCGCGACCCGAACAGCCAGACGGTGTTCATCACCAAAGACACCAACCTGCGCATTCGTGCCGACGCGCTGGGGCTCATCTCGGAAGACTTCGAGCCCGAGCGGGTGGAAATAAGCGATCTCTACACCGGCATCAGCGAGCGGCTGGTCTCGGCCGAGCTCATCAACCAGCTCTACAAGCCGGGGGCGCAGGTCACCATCCCCGACATCGACAAGCTGGGGCCCAACGAGTTCGTGCTCTTCAAAGATGAAGCGAACCCTTCGCACACCGCGATGGGGCGCTACGACGGCGACAAGCAGGCGGTGGTGGCGCTCAATCGGCAGGTCAAAGACGGCGTGTGGGGCGTGCGCCCGCGCAACATGGAGCAGAGTTTTCTCATCGACCTGCTCCTCAATGACGATTTGAAGATCGTCACGATCGTGGGCAAGGCCGGTACCGGCAAGACGCTCATGGCGATCGCCGCGGGGCTGCAGAAGGTGACCGAAGAGGCCGCTTTTCAAAAGCTGCTGGTCAGCCGCCCCATCTTCCCGCTGGGCCGCGACATCGGTTTCCTGCCGGGGTCGGTCGACGAGAAGTTGAACCCGTGGATGCAGCCCATCTTCGACAACGTGGAATACCTGCTCAACTTGAGCCGCAACGACAAGAAATCGGGCCGCGGCTACCACGAGCTGATGGACCTGGGGATCATCGAGATCGAACCGCTCACGTACATCCGCGGCCGCTCGATCCCCAACCAGTACATCATCGTCGACGAGGCGCAGAACCTCACGCCGCACGAGGTGAAGACCATCGTCACCCGCGTGGGCGACAACACGAAGATCGTGCTGACCGGTGACCCGGCGCAGATCGACAACCCCTACGTCGACTCGACCAACAACGGTTTGGTGCACGTGGTCAACCGCTTCAAGAGCCAGAAGATCGCCGGCCACGTGACCATGACCAAGGGCGAGCGCAGCGCGCTGGCCGAGATCGCCACCAACCTTCTTTGATCGCCATGAGTGACGAAGCGCCCCCGAAGATCGATCCGCCAGCGGGCCACAAGCCGCTGGTCGAGTACCCCACCCTCTACGCCTTCAAGGTGATGGGGAAGCTCGAGCACGGCTTTGCCGACTACATCCGCGCGAAGTTCAGCCGTTTGATGGGCAGTGAAGTCAGCCGTGATTCGATCGCCGAGAACGTCTCGAAGCAGGGTCACTACGTGTCGTTGACCGTTTCCGTCTATCTGCTCTCCGAGGAGCAGCGCCTGGCCGTCTACGCCGACATCCACGTGGACAAGCGAATCGTCTACTACTTGTGAGGGTTTCAGGCCCTGTGTAAGGGGCACTCGACACCATGGCTGACCCCTTCCCGCTGTATGTCCCGCCCGAGACGCGCCGGCTCTTTCAGTCCGAGTCGTTGTTGCGGCGTTTCGCGCAGATGTCGCACTGGAATGAAGGGGCCAGCCTGCTGGAGCTTCACGGCAGTCTGGGTGCGCTGGCCATCGCCAAAGCACTGTCCTGCCATTTGACCATCGTCGAGCCTGATCAGCGGTTGGCCGATGCGATCAAGGAGCGCGCGCGGGTGGTGGGGTGTGGCGAGAAGGTGGCGGTGCAGCACGGCGCGGTGGGCAGCATCAAGTTCGCTGAACGCGCGTTCGACGGCATCTTTTCTTTCGGCCGGGTGATCGGAAATCCTTCGCAGATCGCCAAGACGTGGCGCCCTTCACTGGCCGTCGGTGGCCGGTTGGGCTTGACGGCGGTGGTGCGGGTCGGCCGCTTGCCCAATGAGCCCGTACTCGCTGCCTGGAAAGAGCGGCTGGGCGCAACGGTGCTTTCACCCCGCGAGACGCTGATGAGCATCGAGGCCGAGGGGTATGAGCCCGAGCTCATCGAGACCCTCAGCGACGTCGAGCTCGACGAGTACTACCGCGAGCTGGAAACGCTGCTGGGCAAGACCTCAGACACCAACGCCTCGGGCGCCCTGGCGCTGCGAGGCGAGATCGCGCTTCACCAAACGGGCAAGACCGGCGTGAGCATCGGCTTCATCGTCGCGCGCCGTAAAGAGCCGGGTGAAAAACCGCCTCCGTCACGCGACGGCGGCTGAAACTCAGGCTCTCGCGAGCAAAGTACGAGGGGGATGCGCAACCTCTGCTCTCGTGCACAGCCAGCCAGGGGCGCCTCTGCGCTCGACCGGGCAGCTGGTGCAGGCCGCGCTGCCGACCTGGAGCGCGCGTTTCAAGACCTGCTCTTCAGTGCACCGAACCCGTGAAGTCGACCACGTCGATCGGCTCAGGCGACATCTGGAAGTGCACCTCGTCGCGGTACCCCTCTGCGTCGCCCGCGATCTGAAAGGGCATCGGCCGCGAGAACTTGATGGTCGCGTCCTTCACCAGGTAGTCGTTGAGCCCCTCGGGGAACCACGTGCCTGACCACATCTTGCCGAGGTTCGCGAGAATCGCCGTCGCAGGCACCGTGCCCAGACGCAGGTTCATCATCCCGCGGCGCTTGCCCGCGAAGGGGAACATCTTCAGCTCGAAGCCATAGAACGGCACCGTGCCCGCAGCCGCGATGACCAGCGACCCTTTGTACATGGTCTCGCCCGGGGCAAACGTCTGCACCGGCAGACCATCAGGCCCCATGCGGTACGCGATCGCGGGCCCGTTCACGACCTCACAGTCGACCGTGTTCGAGTTGGCCAGGTAGTACGGCACCGTCTTGAAAGCGACCGAGGTGAAGTAGCCCGCAGCGCCCGTCATCATCTTGGAGAAGGGGCCCTGCGCGAACGTGTTCTTCACCGAGTTGTAGTCGTTGAGGATCTTCCCATCCATCCCCAGGCCGGCGAACGGAGCGCGCTTGCCGTCGATCAGCAGCAGATCGATCGTGCGGTAGCCGGGCACTTCACCTGCGCGTGCGCGCAAGACGTCATCGACGAAGCCGTCGGCGCGGGTCGACGAGGCCTTCACCAGCGAGGCGACGGAGTTGCCGGTGCCCAGCTTGAGCACGCCAAAGCGCGGCGTCGGGGTGGGGTGGTGCTGCCGGCGCAAGGCGACCTGGCTGAGGATCTCGTTGACGAAGCAGGTCATCGTGCCGTCGCCGCCACCGAGAAAAACAGTGTGATACCCGCGATCGACCACCTGCTGGGCGATGCGGCGCGCGTCGAGCTC
>JAYTAT010000449.1:0-4078 GCA_043737315.1 Archangium sp. | reverse complement strand
AGCCGAACAAAGAGCAGCCTTCGTTGATCGCGCTGCCTGCGCCGCGGCCGTTGAATGAGAAGGGCCGCGTCACCAAGGACGCCATCGAGACCTCACTGCCTGAAGCCGTGGGTGCGTTCATCGACTGGCTGGTGAACAAGAGCACGTGGACCGTGGAAGAAGAGGGCGCGCGCGTGAAGGTGCAGCCGCGGCACGTCTGCATCTTGTTCAAGCGGCTGCGGCGGTGGGGCGGGGTCGATGTGCCGCGGCCTTACGCCCAGGCCCTCGAGGCCCGCCGCGTGCCGCACGTGCTCGTGGGTGGCCGCTCGTTCCATCAGCGTGAAGAGGTGATGGCGCTGCGCACGGCGCTGTTCGCGGTGGATAGGCCCGATGACGAGTATTCGGTCTACGCCACGCTGCGCGGGCCCTTCTTCGCCTTCACCGATGAGCAGCTGCTCTCTTTCAAACACGAGCAGGGGAAGTTGCACCCGCTGCGGCCGTTTCCGATGTCAGGTGAGCCGGGCGCTGCTGAAATTTCCATCAGTGCGCGTGAGGTCATCGATGCGTTGTCGGCGCTTCGTGAGCTGCACGTGAAGCGCAATCGCCGCCCGGTGTCGGCCACGGTGCACGAGCTGCTCGAGCTGACGCGGGCGCATGCCGGGGTCGCGTTCTGGACTGCGGGTGCTCAGTCGCTGGCCAACGTGCTTCAGCTCGCTGAGCTGTCACGAAGACATGAACGGCGGGCCAGCTCGTTTCGCGACGTGGTCGAGGCGCTGCAGGAAGAGGCGGATGACGGCGAGGCCCCAGAGGCGCCCATCGTGGAAGAAGGCACCGAAGGCGTACGCATGATGACGGTGCACGCGGCAAAGGGGCTCGAGTTTCCCGTGGTGATCCTCGCGGAGCCCACGGCGAACTCGTCGCGTCAGGAGCCCTCGCACTGGGTCGATCCGGAGCGCGGGTTGTGGGTGCACTCGCTTGCCCATTGCGTGCCGGTCGAGCTGCGTGAGCACGAGCATGAGGTGCTGGCGCGAGATCAGGAAGAGGCGCTCAGGCTCACGTACGTGGCGGCCACACGGGCTCGCGACGTGCTCGTGGTGCCGGTGTGCAGCGAGCGGCAATGGAAAGACACGTGGACCGAGGTGCTCTACCCCGCGCTGTATCCGCAGCTGGGGTTCGAGCATGAGCCGAGACTGGCTCCGGGTTGCCCTCCGTTCGGGCGCGATTCGATTCTGGATCGTGATGGCGGCGTGCCCAATGAGGTGCCGCTGCCGGGCCTGCATCGCGCCGCGACCCTGAAGAACGGCGTCGTGTGGTGGGACCCGCGTGCGCTCGAGTTGGCGCGTGAAGAGCGCACGGGCCTCGAGGCGGCAGATGCGCTTGAAGACGATGAGGTCGAGGGGCCGAAGAGCATCGCGGCGTTCGACCGGTGGCGTGACGGGCGGTCGATGGCGATCGGCGTGGGGCAGGTGAAGAGTGAGGTGGTGGTGGTGGCTCGTGAGTTACCGCCCGTGCTCGTCACGGGAACCATTCAGCTCGAGGACACCGGGGTCAAGCGCACGGTGGCGGGGCGGCGGTTCGGCGAGCTCGTGCATGCGTGCCTGGCGGTGGTTCCGCTGACCGCGACGGCGGGGGTGATCGAGGGCATTGCCGAGGTGATGGGGCGATCGCTTCAAGCGCCTTCGCGCGAGGTGAAGGCGGCGGCAGAAGCGGTCATCGCGGCCCTGGCGCACCCCGTGGTGAGTGCGGCGCGGCGGTCGAGTGACGTGCGGCGCGAGGTTTCGCTCGTCGACCATCTGGAAGATGGCACGGTCATCGAAGGGGCCATCGACCTCGCGTATGAGCTCGATGGGGTGTGGCAGATCGTCGAGTTCAAGACCGACCTGGTGATCGAAGAAAATCGCCCGCAGTACGAAGCCCAGACTCAGGCCTACGTGCGGGCGATCGGTGCGGCGACTGGCATGAAGGCGCGCGGGGTGATTTTGAAAGTCTAAATCCCTCGCCCTGCGAAGCGGTCAGAGGGGCGTTCGGAGCGCGCAGGTGACCCTTCACCCGGCGCAGGGCGAGGTTTCCTGATTCGTTACGGGGCGCGCTCGTACGCGACCGCGACGCGCGTGCCGGTCACCACGACGCCGCTCACGGTGCAGCTGGGGTTCGTGCCGGGGCACTGGCCGCCCACGCAGTTGCTCGATGAGCTCAGCACGCCCGTGCCCTTGAACGTGTTGTTCCGATCGAAGGTCATCTCGGCGTGCGTGGTGGTGGTCACCACGTTGTTGCCGGGCAGGGTCTGCTTCTGCGCGCTGTCGCTCGAGAACGTCCACCCCTTGTCGACCTTCTTGCCCGTGAAGATGCCGCCCACGGTGACGTTCGGAGCCGCGCCCATGTCGACGGAAATCGCAGCCGACTCGACCTGCATGAACGCCGTGTTGTCCGGACCATCCCAGACCTGCACGGAGAGCGGAGCCGGCGGCGAGGTGGTGGTGACCGTCGAGGGCTGCATCATGCTCGTGTAACAACTGTCGGGCAGCGTGAAGTAGTTGACGAGCAGCTGGTACACCTCAGGTGAGGTACCGCCACAACCGCTCAACATGAGTGCCAGCATCAGCGATGACTTGCGCATTTGTTCGATTTCTCCGTGGGTGAAGGCGGAGAGCGTGCGACCGGATCGTCTCCCTGTCAAAAGAATCAGTTGTCGGCCGCGGTGTGACGCGGCGGCGCGTCTCGCAAGGCGGCTTCGACCTCGTCAGTTCCGTAGCCTTCGAGCTTCCGGTACAGCGTCTTTCGATCGAGCCCGAGCAGCTTGGCCGCCTGCGTGCGGTGGCCACCCACGGCGCGCAACACCCGCAGAATGTGCTGGCGTTCGATGTCTTCCATCGGCAGCAGCGAAGCTTCATCTGCGTCGGCGGCGCTGTCCGCATGGCTCGGGTGGAGCACTTTCGGCGGCAGGTCTTCGCTGGTGAGCTGCGTGTACCGGGTCAACGCCACCGCTCGTTCGACTACGTTCTCCAGCTCGTTCACGTTGCCTGGCCACGCGTACGCCAGCAGCTTCTCGGCAGCCGAGGTGGCGATGCCGGTGACCTCCTTCCCGCACTTCTCCGCAGAGGCGCGCACGAACTGCTGCGCGAGCAACAGCACGTCGTTGCCCCGCATGCGCAGCGGTGGCACGTGCAGGTTGATGACGTTGATGTGGAAGTAGAGGTCTTCTCTGAAGCGGCTCTCTTCGACCGCGGTCTCGAGATCACGATGGGTGGCTGCGATCAGCCGCGCGTCGAAGGCCACCTCGGTGACGCCGCCCACCGGGAGCACTCTTTTTTCCCGAATCGCCCGCAGCACCCGGTGCTGCAGCTCGCCCGAGAGCTCAGCCACGCCATCGAGAAACACCGTGCCGCCTTGCGCGCGTACGAAGGCCCCGGGCTTGGCGGGCGCCGCTCCCTGGGAGACCCCGAACAGCTCGGCAGTGAGCAGCTCGTCGGGCACCGCGCCGCACGTGAGCGCCACGAAGGGCCCCGCTCGCCTTCGGCTCACCTCGTGAATCGCGCGCGCCACCCCTTCTTTTCGAGTGCCGCGTTCGCCGGTGACCAGCGCGGTCGAGTCGCTGTCGGCCATGCGGTTGATCAGATTCAACAGCTCGCGCATGCCGTTGCTCTCGCCCAGCAGCGTCGAGGTGACCTTGCGCACGCCGGCTTCTTCACGCAGCCGCTTGACCTCTTCGCGCAGCTGTTTGTGCTGAACCGCGCGCGCCAACGCCAGGGTGAGCGTCTCGAGCTCGAAGGGCTTGGTCAGAAAATCGTACGCCCCCACCCGGATCGCCTTGATCGCCGTGTCCATGCTGCCGAACGCGGTGATCACCAGCACCGGCAGGCCGGGGTGACCGGCCACGATGCGCTCGCACAGGCTGAGCCCATCGAGCCCCTTCATGTTGACGTCGGTGACCACGGCCTCCACTTCGCGTTGTTGCAACAACGCCAGGGCTGCTTCCCCGCTGTGCACCGCGAACGGCTGATACCCACGTCGGGTGAGCCCCTCGACCAGCAGCTGCGACATGGCGAGATCGTCTTCCACGATGAGAAGGGGTTGATTCATGGGGTCTCGTGCTCCAGGG
>JAYTAT010000448.1:0-10031 GCA_043737315.1 Archangium sp. | reverse complement strand
CGATGGGTTTGCCCTGGTAAGGAATGGGCACGGCCAGCACCGACTCCACGTCGAGAAAATAGCGGGCGTAGTGAGGGTCTTTCTCCGTGTCGTTGCAGAGATACGGAGCGCCCTGCTCGAAGCAGAACATGGCGATGCCGTTGGCCCGGCCATCCCTGCGCGGCCGCAGTACCGAGCCCGTGCCCGGCAGGGTCACGATGACGTCGTCCACCATGTGGAAGTCGACGGTCAGCCCCTTCGCTTTGGGGTCCCAGAGGAAGACGGCCCCGTTGCGGCTGCCGGTCTTGGCGCAGGCCACCTCGACCAGGCGTCGCGCCACCGACTCCATGTCGACGGCATGAAGTTGCGCATCTGTATCAATCATTGCTTTGAATGATGCCCCTGTTGCATCAGTGCAACAATTCGCGGATACGGCTCAACAAAACAAGGGCGTTACAAGTCGCTCGCGACGGCACATGGGCTGCATTACGGGTCTGCAACCTCGCTGCTCCGAAAGAACTCGACCATGACCGCACTTCGCACCTCGCTCCTGACGCTGGCCCTCACCTTCACCGCTTGCGGCCCCGCCGACGCATTCATCGGGGGCCAGGACGAAGTCGAGACGATGGACGCCGAGTCGGAGCTCGCGGCCACCAGCGGCAAGTTCGAGACGTTCGTCGGCAAGGACGGCCAGCACTACTTCCACCTGCTCGCGGGCAACGGGGAGAAAACCCTCGCCAGCCAGGGTTACTCGACGGCCGCCGCGGCCCGCGCCGGTGTCGAGTCGGTCGCCATCAACGCCACCAGCGCTCAGCGTTACCTGCAGCGTGAAGCGTCGGACGGCACCCGCTACTTCGTGCTCACCGCGGTCAACGGCCAGATCATCGGCATGAGCGAGATGTACTCGACTGCGGCCGGCTCGGCCCGCGGCGCGCTCGCCGTGCAGAACGTGGTGAAGAACATCGTCTCGTCGGGCGCCGCGCTGACCGGCGACACGAAGTTCGAGACGTTCAAGGGCCTCGACGGCAAGTACTACTTCCACCTCAAGGCGAACAACGGCCAGATCGTGCTGCAGTCGCAGGGCTACACCACCAAGACCAGCGCCACCAACGGCGTGAGCTCGGTGCGCACCAACGGCATCAACCTCGGCCGCTTCGAAGTGCGCGCAGCGGCGGATGGCCAGAGCTACTTCGTGCTCAAGGCAAGCAACGGCGCGGTCATCGGCCGCAGCGAAATGTACGTCAGCAACAGCAACGCGCAGAACGGTATCGCCGTCGTGATGCGCCTGGTCACCGAGTCGAAGTAATTCGAAACACGCCCCGAGGGGAACAACGCGCTCGAGGTGCCAAAGGGGGCACGTCGAGCGCGTTTTGATTTGATGCGGGTAAGAACGACGGCGGCGAGCCGGTTGTACGACCGGGGGCTCAGGGAAACGAGACAACCGCCACCTGCGAGTTGCTTCGTCCCAAACCTCCCAAAGGGCCCAAAGGAAGAGGGGGCTTGCTTCTCGGGGGGGCCGTGCGCACTCATGAGCCATGGCGAAGTTCAAGCTCAACGGGGTCGAACGCGAAGTCGACGCGCCACCCGACATGCCGCTGTTGTGGGTCATTCGCGATGTGCTCAAGCTCACCGGCACCAAGTTCGGCTGCGGGATGGCCCTGTGTGGCGCCTGCACCGTGCACTTGAATGGCCAGGCCACGCGCAGCTGCATTCTCCCGGTGGGCGCGGTCGAAGGTCAGGCGGTGCGCACCATCGAGGGCCTGGCGAAAGGCGACGCGCTGCACCCCTGTCAGCGCGCGTGGAACGAGCTGTCGGTGCCCCAGTGCGGCTACTGCCAGCCGGGCCAGTTGATGCAGGCCAGTTCGCTGCTCGCGGGAAACCCCTGCCCGACCGACGACGACATCAACGCCTCGATGAGCGGGAACATCTGCCGCTGCGGCACCTACCCCCGCATTCGGGCCGCGATTCACCGGGCGGCGCAGCTGGCCAAAGACGAACAGGTCGATCTCAGAGCGGCCATCACCAGCGAGCCGTTGAAGTGAGCGGCTTCTCACGACGTGGCTTCATGCAGGCCGGCCTCGCGGTCGGTGGTGGTCTGGTGCTGGAGATCGTTCCCTCGGCCGCGCACGCTGCCGGTTCGAAGGCGAACTTCACGCCCGGCGCGTTTCTGCGCATCACCGCTGACGACGTGGTCACCGTGGTGCTCGCCCGGGTGGACATGGGGCAGGGCACCGCCACGATGCACGTGCAGCTGCTCGCAGAAGAGCTGGGCATCGACCCTTCGAAGGTGAAGACCGAAAACGCGCGTAATGATCGCCGCTACGACAACCCGGTGATGGGCCTGCAGCTGACGGGCGGCAGCACCTCGACCGCCTCGTCGTGGGGCCCCTATCGACAGGCCGGCGCCACCGCGCGCGCGATGCTGATCGCCGCTGCGGCCAAGCGGTGGGGCGTCACGCGGACCGACTGTGTTGCGCGCGACGGCGCCGTGGTGCACCTGCCCACGCAGCAGCGCCTCACCTTCGGAGCGCTCGCTGAATCAGCCGCGAGCCTGCGCGTGCCCGAGGTGGCCCCGCGCGAGAAAGACTTCACGCTCATCGGCAAGCCGATTCCGCGCGTCGACTCGATGGAAAAGGTGCTCGGAAAGACGGAGTACGGCATCGACGTGCAGGTGCCCGGCGCGAAGGTGGCGGTGGTGCTCAGGTGCCCCGTGCCGGGTGGAACGCTCAAGTCGTTCGACTTTGCCGAAGCGAAGAAGCTGTCGGGGGTCTCCCACGTGGTGGCGGTGCCTTCGGGCGTCGCGGTGGTGGGCGACACGTACTGGCACGCGCGGCGCGCGGCCCAGGCCGTGAAGGTGGAGTGGGATGAAGGTGCGCTCGCGAAGTTCGACAGCAAGACGCTCGAGGCCGATCACCTGAAGGCGCTCCGGGGCACCACCGGCTCGCGCGTGAAGAACGAGGGCGAAGCGCTTGAAACGCTGCAGGGCGCCAACACCGTCATCGAAGCGGAGTACTCCGCGCCCTTTCTTGCCCACGCCACCATGGAGCCGCAGAACGCGACGGCCTGGGTGCGCGACGGCAAGGTGGAGATATGGGCGCCCACGCAAGGGGCGATGGTGGCGGCGGAGCAGGTGGCCCGCGCGCTCGATATTTCGCAGGCCGATGTGACGGTGCACAACACCTGGCTGGGTGGTGGTTTTGGCCGCCGCATCGCGCAGGACTACGCCATCGAAGCCGCACAGGTCTCGAAGGCGATCGGCGGCCCGGTCAAGGTGGTGTGGAGCCGCGAAGACGACATGCGCCACTCGCCGTACCGTCCCGCGGCCACACACCGGGTGCGAGGCGCGATCGCAGCCGACGGCAAGCCGCTCGCCTGGCATCACCGCGTGGCCACCCAGAGCCTGCTTCACCAGATTCTCCCTGACTTCGTCGGTGCGATGTTGCCCTCGGGCCTTCACTTCCTGCGCCGCGCGGTGGCCTCGTTGGGGCAGGGCTCGCTGGCCACGCGTGACCCCACCTCGTTCGAGGGCATCGACACGTTGCCGTATGACGTGCCCCACCTCGCGGTCGACTTCGTGCCCGTCGAGCCCGGCGTGCCGGTGATGTTCTGGCGCAGCGTCGGTCACTCGCACACCGCGTTCGCCACCGAGAGCTTCATCGATGAGCTGGCGCACGCCGCGAAGGCAGACCCCTTCGAGTACCGGCGTTCGTTGTTGATGCGGCAGCACCGCCACCGCTGGGTGCTCGAGCTGGTGGCCGAGAAGATCGGCTGGACCACGCCGGCTCGAGAAGGCACCGGCAGGGGTATCGCGGTGCACAAGAGCTTCGAGAGCTACGCCGCGGCAGCCGTTGAGGTGAAGATCGAAGACGGCGCCATCGTGGTCAAGCGGGTGGTGATTGCCATCGACTGCGGCCGGGTGGTGAACCCGGACATCGTGAAACAACAGCTCGAGTCAGCGGTCATCTTCGGGCTGAGCGCCACGCTCAAGCAGCGCATCACCTTCGAGAACGGCAAGGTGCAGCAGTCGAACTTTCACGACTTCCCCCCGCTGCGGCTCTCCGAGACGCCGCTCATCGAGACGTACCTGCGGGAGAACGAAGCTTTGCCCACCGGCGTGGGTGAGCCCGGCGTGCCGGTGATTGCTCCGGCTGTGGCCAACGCGGTGTTCGCCTTGACAGGCCAGCGGCTGCGCTCGCTGCCGTTGACGCTGCCCCCGGCCTAGAAAAGTCGGAAATTGGATTTATTTCCGCGCGTTGAACTCGGCGTGCCGACGGTTCGACTGATGCTCCACGTGATGCTCGCCGGGGTGTACGTCTTTCTCACCTCGGTGACGCTCCTCGTGCAGCTGGCGGGGCCTGAGCTGAGCCTTCTGGGCGTGGGGGTGTTGACGCTGCTCGGGGCGTGGGCTGGGGCCAGCTCGACCCTGCGCACCCAGGAGAGCCTCTTCGCCGCAGCCGCGGGGGTGGGGTCGTTGCTGCTGCTGGCACTGCGGGGCACCGCGTTCAATTACTGGATGAACGTGTGGATCATCGTGGTGATGGTGCCGCTCTCGCTCGGCGTGTGGGCGGTGGTGGCGTGGCGCCGCGCGTCAGAAGAAGCGCAAGAGGCTCACCCGCTGCGCGCGACGCACTGATCGCTGGCAAGGTCAGGGCATGTTCACCGCTCTCATCCCCGCGGCGGGCGCGAGCTCGCGGTTGGGTCAGCCTAAACAATTGGTGAAGCGCGACGGTGAGACGCTGGTGCATCGGGCGGCGCGCATCGCGCTGGAAGCGGGCTGCACGCGGGTGGTGGTCATCGAAGGTGCGGTGGCGTTGCACGAAGCCCTGGCGGATCTTCCCGTCGAGCGGGTGAGCTGCGCCGATTGGCACCTCGGGCCGGGAGCCTCCTTGCGGGCTGGCGCGCGCGAGGCGGGAGACGTCATGCTGATGGTGCTGCTGGCGGATCAATATGCTGTGACGGCAGCTCACCTGCGCGTGTTGTTGGCTGCGCCGGGTGAGGTCGCAGCGGCGCGTTACGCCGGTGAACTCGGAGTGCCCGCGCGCTTCTCAGCGCAGTACGCCGCGGTGCTTCGCGAGCTGCCCGATTCGAGCGGCGCAAAAGGGTGGCTGCGATCGCATGCGCAGCTGGTGACCCCGGTGGATCTTCCGGAGGCCGAGCTCGACCTCGACACACCCGAACACCTGATGAACTTTCAGAACTGAATTTCAGATCTGAAGAGTTCACCGATGAAACCAACCAACTGCGTGGATCCACGGCGCTGCGGGGCTGGCACGTCGTTCGCTGATCGGTTCACCACGATGAGTCACCTCGAGCCGCTTCGACCCTTTGAGTACCCCGTGCCGGCAGGTTCACTTCAGGCGCAGGTGTGGGATTGTTTCAATCGCGGTCAGATCCTGGCGGCGGCGTTCGAGGTGCATGAAGCGGCGATGAGCGCGGGCTTCATGCCTGATGAGGCGACCACCTTATCGCTCTCGCTGGCTGAGCTGTGCGCGCAGGCCATCGCCTCCGCCCAGGGTGGGGTGGCGTCGGTGTTCTTTTCAGATTCAGGGTGGCGGCTCGAGGTGGCTGACAGTCGCCCGGTCGCCGAGCGTCAGCATCAGCCCGTGTTGCACGCGAAGCTGCCGCAGCCGATCGCCTCGTTGCGCTTTCGCGCCGCGGGCACGGGCACGGTGGTGATCGCTGAGTACGAGCGCCAGGAAAACGAGTAGTCACTTCCGCAGATCACGAAGCCGAGACTGCGCCTTTTGATGCAATTCGTCTTCGGGCTGCGTGAGCAGCACCACCAGCTGAAACGAGGTGATGGCGCCGGCAGGGTCTGATTCACTGAGCTGGTAGCCGCGAAAGTACGCCTGCTGTGCCTGGCCGTGGAGCTGAGCCAAGATGTTCTTTGCACCCGCGTGCCCGGGCTCGAGCTCGAGCAGTTGCTTCGCGAACGCGCCGGCGCGCACGAAGTCATTCGCGGTCATCGCCCGGGTCGCATCGGCGAAGAGCGCTGTCACCCGCTTGATGCGCCGGTCGGCGACCTTTACCTGAACCTTGAGCATGGTGCGGCTCCCGTCGACGAACCAGACCTGCACCGTCGTCCTGCCGCTTCGAATGCCCTCGATCTGCACGGTCTGCGAGTCCAACACCTTCGCGTCGATGACGTTGAAGTCACCCACGGCCAGGCGTGACACGTCATGACCGAGCGGGAGTTTCACCGTGCCGTCGACCGAGAGGCTCAGAGGGATCTCCGCAGGCACTCCGTCGTCGCGCCCCCCTTCCTTCGCCGAATCGAGGATCGCCTTGACCTTGGAGGAGTACTCATCGTCGGGCGGTGCGACCTTGAGGTAGTCCTGGTAGGCGCCGCGGGCCTTATCCATGGCGATGGCTGAGCTATCACGCGTGGCGATGGACGCGTAGACGGTGCCGAGCATGCGGTAGCAAGGGTGGTAGCCGGGATCGATCTCGATGCACTGCTCGAACCGCAGCGCTGCGGCGTCGAAGTTCCTTCGGGTCTTCTCGAGTTTGCCTTCTTCGAAGAGGCGCTCGGCCTTCAGCGACGCGGCGGGGGTGACCGGCGGCACCTTGCGTGCTTCGAGCTGGAGGCGAAGAACGCTGTCGCTGCCCGCGAGCGTCTCGTCGAAGGCAGCCAACTGGCTGAGCTCCTCGTGCGAGATCGTGCCGACCGATTGAGCCAGACCCACCATCTTCGCCAGCTCTGAGTCGAGCTGGGCGCACCCGGCGCTCCGACAATCCTGTGAGGCCAGCCGACGCGCGCCTTCGTAATCACCGCGACGCCAGGCGGCGGCGACCGCGGCCAGATCAGCGCCCTCATCTCTGGGCGCGGCTCCGAGCGCCTTCTTCACCTCGGCAGCTGACGCTTCGGGGGTCTTCACCTCGGCGACGGGCTCGGCGGCGGGCGCGATGGGGGAGCGGAGGACCAGATAAAGGGCCTGCGCCCCCAACAGGAGCGTGACCACGGCGGCTGCGGCCATCACCTCGGGCGGGAAGAGCGTGCGCCGCGTGCGCGACTGCAGAACTTTCAGCGGCGCAGCCGGCACTTCGTTCGCAGTTCCTCCCAACCGCAGCCTTGCGCGCTCGAGTGCATCGGCCGCGGGCTCGCCCGTCTTCTCATGCCCGGCCAGGAACGCCTTCGCTTCGGCAGACAACTCGGGAAGTTCTTCGGTCTCACTCATGGCGACGCTCCTTCAAAGCCTTGCTCAACGCGGCTCGTCCCAGGCGCAGCCGCGAATAGACCGTGTTCAATTTCACCTCGAGCGCCTCAGCTGCCTGCGGGGCGGTGAGCTGCTCGAGATCGATCAGCACCACGGCCTCCCGCTGCTCTTCGGGGAGCGTCGAGAGCACGCTCTCGAGTTCCTGCAGCGCACGTTGCCGTTCGAGGTGTTGTTCAGGCCCGCGGCCCGGGTCGACCATCGAGCCATCGACCACGCTCAACACGCCTCGGCGAGCCACGGCCCTGCGCGCATTGGCGGCAACGCGCAGTGCGATGCCCACCAGCCAGGTGCCAGGGTTGGAGCGCCCTTCGAAGCCAGAGAGCCGTTGGTGGGCGGTCAGAAACACGTCTTGCACGGCGTCTTCGACGGTGGCCGTGGGCACGCCCAGGCGCAGCAACGTGCGCCAGACCTGCCGCGCATGGGCCGCGTAAAGCCTCGCGATGTCGGGCGCTTCAGGTCGCATGGCGGGGAGCAATCGACTCACAGCTCTCTGAGTGTCGCCAGCGTTGAATTCCGTCACGCGTCTTTGATGACGAGCAACCGAAGCTCGGTCATGTCCCCCATCGCGTAGCGCACACCCTCGCGGCCCAGGCCCGAGTCCTTCACGCCGCCGTAGGGCATGTTGTCGACGCGCCAGCTGGGCACCTCGTTGATCAACACTCCGCCGACCTCGAGCACGTCCCACGCCTTCATCGCGCGGTGAAGATCATTGGTGAACACCCCGGCCTGCAGCCCAAACTTCGAGTCGTTCACCGCGGCCAGTGCCTCGTCGAAGCGCTTGAACTTCGACAAGAGGACCACCGGCCCGAAGGCCTCTTCTGTCACCAGCGGCTCGGAGGCCGGCACGTCTTCCATCACCGTCGGCTCCATCAGGGTGCCCTTGCGCGTGCCGCCGCAAAGCAGCTTTCCACCTGCGCGTATGGCCGACTGGATCCACCCGTCGAGGCGCGCGGCTTCGGTCTCGCTGATCATCGGGCCGATGAAGGTGTCTTCCTTTTTTGGGTCGCCCACCACCAGCTTACGCGCAGCCGCCACCAGTCGATCCCGGAGCGCATCGGAGAGCGACTCGTGCGCGAAGATGCGCTGCACGCTGATGCAGCTCTGACCTGATTGGTAGAAGGCGCCGACGATCAGCCGCGAGACGACGTGCTCGAGCCGGTCGTGTTGATCTTCATCGACCACGCACGCTGCATTGCCGCCGAGCTCGAGCACCACCTTCTTCTGGCCAGCCTTTGCCTTGAGCTCCCAGCCGACCCGGGGGCTGCCGGTGAACGAGAGCAGCTTGAGTCGGGAATCGGTGGTGAACAACTCAGCCCCACCGCGATGCGCGGGAAGAATGCTGAAGGCGCCTTTCGGAAGGTCCGTCTCGGCCAACACCTCGCCGATGACCAACGCGCCGACGGGCGTGTGGCTTGCGGGCTTGAGCACCCAGGTGCAGCCGGTGGCGATGGCGGGCGCGACCTTGTGCGCGGCGAGATTGAGCGGAAAGTTGAATGGGCTGATGAACGAGCAGGGGCCGATGGGCACCCGTTTGGTCATGCCGCGATAGCCCCGGGCGCGGGCGGAGATTTCGAGGTTGATGGTCTCTCCGTTGTGGCGCGTGGCTTCTTCTGCACCTTCGCGGAAGGTATCGATGAGCCGCGTCACCTCACCACGTGCATCGCGGATGGGTTTTCCTGCTTCGATGCACAAGGCCATCGCAAGCTCGTCGAAGCGCTCCTGAAACCTGCGCGCGCAGTGCATCAACACGTCGCGGCGTTGGTACGCAGGCACCTTCGCCATCGCCTCGCGTGCGTCATGGGCCGCAGCGATGCCTGCATCGATGGCCTTCGCATCGGCGAGCGCCACGCGGGTGGCGACTTCGCCGGTGAACTTGTCGGTGACCTCGAGTGCTTCGTTGGCAAAGACGGGCGCGTTGGCCAGATAGTAGGGGTAGCGCGGCTTGAGCATGCGCCGATGCTGGCATGAACTCCCTCTCCCGGAAGGCGAGAGGGTTGGGGAGAGGGCAAACCAATGTTCATCCAGGCAATCCTGGTGGTCCTGTTGCTGGGGCGCAGGTCACCTTCGTCGGCCCCCCGGCTGTACGTGCAGGGCCGCATCGACGAGTTCAACCGTTACCGCGAAGGCCATCGCGCCCACAACGAAGCGGTCGGACCGCAGCTCCTCTTCCCCTGATTACTTCTCGAGCGGTGTGCTCGTTCTCACGCGATTGCGGCCGCTGGTCTTCGCCGCGTACAGCGCCTGATCTGCCCGCTGCACCAGCTCGGTCGACGTCTCGCCGGGCTTCCACTCCGCGAGGCCCAGGCTCGCCGTCACTTCGCGGCCCGGGGTGAGGTGACCCCAGTGGCTGGTCGCGATGGCCACCCGCACCTTCTCGGCGGCGATGCGCGCGCCGTCGAGGCCGGTGTGCGGCAAAATCAACACGAACTCTTCCCCGCCGTAGCGCGCGGCTACGTCGGAGGCCCGCAGCTCTTTCTGCAACACCTCTGCGATGGAGCGCAGCACCGCGTCGCCCACCACGTGTGAGAAGCCGTCGTTGATGCGCTTGAAGTGATCCACGTCGAGCAGGGCCAGGCACAGGGGCTGCCCGAAGGTGCGCGCGCGTTGAAGTTCGAGCGTGAGTGAGTCCTCGAAGTGCCGCCGATTGAACAGACCGGTCAGCCCGTCACGCACGCTCAGGTGCGAGAGCGTCTCGGCGCGTTGCTCGAGTTTTTCGTACTTCGCGTGCAGTTCGGCGGTGCTCAGGCGTTCGCGCTCGCGGGCTTCCAGCACGCGCTCCAGCTCGAACTCGGCCTTGAGCGTCGCGACCCGCTCGCGCGCCAGCTCATCGAACAC
>JAYTAT010000447.1:0-1535 GCA_043737315.1 Archangium sp. | reverse complement strand
CGAGGAACGTGTTCACGCCGATCAGCGGCAGCGATCCGTCGTGCTTCATCGTCTCGTAATAGAGCGACTCTTCCTGGATCTTCGAGCGCTGGTACATGCGCTCCATCGCGCCCAGCACGCCGCCACGTTCAGAGATCGCGCGGAACTCGTTGAGCACCGCCGCCTCGACCAGGTCGGTCAGCTCTTCCACGATGAACGAGCCCTGCGTCGGGTTCTCGTTCTTCGACAGGCCGAACTCCTTGTTGATGACCAACTGAATCGCCAGCGCCCGGCGAACCGAGTCTTCCGTCGGCGTGGTGATCGCCTCGTCGTACGCGTTCGTGTGCAACGAGTTGCAGTTGTCCATCAGCGCGAGCAGCGCCTGCAGCGTGGTGCGGATGTCGTTGAACGCGATCTCCTGCGCGTGCAGCGAACGGCCTGAAGTCTGAATGTGGTACTTCAACTTCTGCGATCGATCGTTGGCGCCATACTTGTCGCGCATCGTCTTCGCCCAGATGCGCCGGGCCACGCGCCCGAGCACCGTGTACTCAGGGTCCATTCCGTTGCTGAAGAAGAACGAAAGGTTCGGCGCGAAGTCGTCGATGTTCATGCCGCGCGACAGGTAGTACTCGACGAAGGTGAAGCCGTTCGCGAGCGTGAAGGCGAGCTGGCTGACCGGGTTCGCCCCTGCTTCTGCGATGTGGTACCCGCTGATCGACACCGAGTAGAAATTCCGCACCTTGTTGTCGATGAAGTGCTGCTGAATGTCGCCCATCAGCCGCAACGCGAACTCGGTCGAGAAGATGCAGGTGTTCTGCGCCTGGTCCTCTTTCAAGATGTCCGCCTGCACCGTGCCGCGAACCGACGACAACGTCGCCGCGCGGATCTTGCCGTAGACCTCGGGCGGCAACACTTCGTCACCCGACACGCCCAGCAGCATCAACCCGAGCCCGTCATTCCCGTCAGGCAGCGTGCCCTGGTACTTCGGGCGCGGAACGCCGCGGGTCTTGAACAGCTCATCGATCTTCTTCTCGACTTCAGCCGTCTTGCCCTGCGCCTTGATCCACTTCTCGCATTGCTGATCGATCGCCGAGTTCAGAAAGAACCCGAGCAACATCGGAGCAGGCCCGTTGATCGTCATCGACACCGACGTCGACGGGTCCGCCAGATCGAAGCCGGAGTAGAGCTTCTTCGCGTCATCGACACTCGCGATCGACACCCCGGAGTTGCCGACCTTGCCGTAGATGTCGGGCCGCAACTCGGGGTCGTGGCCGTACAGCGTCACCGAGTCGAAGGCCGTGGACAGCCGCTTGGCCGGCATGCCCTGGCTGACCATCTTGAAGCGCCGGTTGGTGCGGAACGCATCGCCTTCGCCGGCAAACATCCGCGTCGGGTCTTCTCCTTCACGCTTGAAGGCGAAGGTGCCCGCGGTGTACGGGAAGCTGCCGGGCACGTTGTCCAGCAACAGCCATTTCAGCAACTCGCCCTGGCATTCGTAGCCCGGCAAGGCCACCTTGCGGATCTTGCTGCCGCTCAGCGTGGTGTGGGTCAGCGCG
>JAYTAT010000446.1:0-4085 GCA_043737315.1 Archangium sp. | reverse complement strand
TGGTGGAGGCCGATGCAGGCAGCGGCCGCACGGTGGTCGGCACGTTCCCCGTCTCGTGGAGCGAGGCGATCATGCCCTTCGCGTTCGGCGTGATGGCGCTGCGCTTCGCCTGGCGCGTCGGCAAGGAGCCGCAGTCGTGGGTCGATCGGGGCGTGGCGCTGGCGGCGATCGGCCTCGCGTTCGCGCTCGGGGCGATGGCCCCTTCGTCGGTGGTGGTCGCGGTGCTGCTGGTGTTCGTGGGCATTTCGTTTCTGAGCGGCGCTCCGGTGTTCGTGATCATGGGCGCTGCCGCGATGATTCTGTTCTGGCGTGACGCGACGCCGATCGCCGCGGTGCCCGCCGAGACGTTTCGCCTGGTGTCGTCGGCTACGCTGCCTGCGATCCCGCTCCTGACCATCGCAGGCTACGTGCTCGCCGAAGGCGGGGCGGCCAAGCGCCTGGTGAAGGCGTACAAGGGCTTCTTCGGGTGGATGCCCGGCGGCGTGGCGATCATGGCCACGGTGGTGTGTGCGGTGTTCACCACGTTCACCGGCGGTTCGGGCGTGACCATTCTGGCGCTCGGCGGTCTGCTCGTGCCGATGCTGAAGGAAGAAGGGTACCCCGAAGGCTTCAGCCACGGCCTGGTGACGGCTTCAGGCTCGTTGGGCCTGCTGTTTCCTCCTTCGTTGCCGGTCATTTTGTATTCCGTGGTGGCCTCGGTGCCGGTCGCACACCTGTACCTGGGCGGTCTGGTGCCCGGCGTCTTGATGATGGCGATGGTCGCGGCGTACGGCGTGTTCATGGGCGTGCGCCACAAGATCGCGCGCCAGCAGTTCAAGCCGAAAGACGCAGCGAAAGGCCTGTGGGAAGCGAAGTTCGATCTGGGGCTGCCCACGCTGGTGATCGCCACCGTCGCTTCCGGCTTCGGCACCATCGTCGAAGCGAGCGCGCTGGGCTGCGCTTACGCGCTCATCGTCGAGATCGTGATCTTCCGCACCATTCGCCCGGTCAAAGATTTGCCGCGCGTGCTGGTGACGGCGAGCACGCTGGTCGGCGCAGTGGTGATTCTGCTCGGGGTGGCGATGGGGCTCTCGTCGTGGCTGGTCGACGCTGAGATCCCGACCGCGCTGCTCGAGTGGACGACCACGCACGTGAAGAGCCCGTGGGTGTTCCTGCTCGCGCTCAACATCGGCCTGTTGATCTTCGGCAGCGTGCTCGAGATCTACGCGGCCATCGTGGTGCTCGCCCCGCTCGTGGCGCCGATCGGCGCGGCGTACGGCATCGACCCGGTGCACCTGGGCGTCATCTTCCTGGCCAACCTCGAGCTGGGCTTCCTCTTTCCTCCGATGGGGCTCAACCTCTTCCTCGCGTCGACGCGGTTTCAGAAGCCGTTGCCGTATCTCTACGCGCGCACATTGCCGTTCCTCATCATCCTGGCGGTGGGCGTGTTGTTGATCACCTACCTCGAGGTGATGACGACCGGCATGGTCAGCCTCGCCAAGTAGTCGTCAAGGGCAGCTGACGACATCCACCGTGTACGTGATGGGCGTCGTCATGGTCGGCGAGGTCACCGTCACCGTGTAGCTGTGGCCCGCCGTGCTCACCCAGCCCATGGGCACCCAGCGCACCGCCGACCGGCTGCCGTAGTTGGCCCCCAGGGGAGTCACGGTGACGGGCATGTTCACGCCGTTGTCGGTCACCGCGACGGTGGCGTTGGTCAGGCTGTCGGCCGCCGAATAGGTCTGCAGCGTCCACCCCGTGCGGTCGATGGAGTTGCCCGCGCCCACCGTGGGAATCGCGATCGCCTGGAGCGGCACCGGGCCCGCGGGAGGCCAGCCCATGAACCGTTTGGTGGCGGTGCCGCTGCCTCCGATGACGGTGTGGCAACTGCCGCCCGGCGTGCCGCCGATGCCGACCGGACCCAGCTGGTTCGAGAGGAACCAGCGGCGGTGGCCCATGGTGGTCGCGTTGCCGAAATCAGACATGTAGAGATCGATCGACCGCACCGCCGCACCACTCGAGATGTTGCTGGTCCCCGCTGCGGTGTCGCCGGCCGCCGTGTAGCAGGGCGCTCCCGGGTCAGGCGTGTGGTTCAGCGCGTTGGCGGCATCCATCATCAAGGCGCACTGCTGCGCGGCGCTGTCTCGACTCGCATCAGTGACGACTGCGGGCAGGTCGGCGATGAAGCGGTACGCGTTGATGAGCTTGAGCGAGTTGGCTCGTGCGGCCGGGGTCAGATCGCCCGCGGTGCACGTGGCGACGTTGCCGTTCCACGTTCCTTCGTTCATGTCAGCGCGATCACACGTCCATCGCAGACAGACCTGGGTGCGGCGATCACCCGTGATGTTGGTGCAGGAGGGCACGCCGCCGTCGGTCCCGGCGCCACCTCCGCCCGTTCCTCCACCGGCCACTCCGCCGCCACCTGAACCGCCGCCCACTCCGCCGCCGCCTGAACCGCCGCCCCCTCCGCCGCCGCCCGAACCGCCGCCCACTGCGCCACCTGAGCCGCCGCCCGTCGCGCCACCACCTGAGCCTCCGCCGACGCCGCCACCGGTCATGGCGCCTCCACCCGAGCCGCCCCCCGAAGCGCCGCCGAGGCAGATACCAAAGGAGCACAACTGGCCCGAAACACACATGGTGCACACCCCACCCGGCGCACCGCAGGCGGTCGACTCGAAGCCCTGGCGGCACTCGCCCAGCGCGTCACAGCACCCGGTTCTGCAATTCACCGCGTCGCACTTCTCGGGGGTGGGGGTACCGCAAGAACTGACGGCCAACAGAACAGTCATCGCAATCGCGGAACGGAGCACGGGGCCACCCTAGACCAGCGCTCGGCGCGATTTCGACTCGGCTCGGTACAAGGTCACTGAAATCCGTTTCTGAGGGTGTAAGCAGATCAACTACGGCGCAGCGCAGGCGGGGGCGGGGTAGCTTCTGCCCTTAATGCGTCGAAGTCTGTTGGCCTGGGCCGTCGTCTTCTCGGCATGCACCGCATGGGGCGCAGGTCCCGCGCCGCTCGAGCTCGATCTGTCTCCTTCGAGTTCGTTGCGCGGCGTGCTCGTGCTGCCGCCGGTCAGCTCTTCCGTGGTGGGTAAAAAGGGCGCGTTCGTCGGCGTCGACACGCGGCGTACGGTCGAGCGCTTCGTGCTCCCCGCGCACGTCAAGCTGGTGAAGGCCACCGACAAGAAGCTGGGCGGCAAGGTGCTTACCGCCGACGTCGCGCAGGGCGTGCTGAACAAGGAAAGCGTGCTCGCTTCGGCCGTCGACAAGCCCGCGGTGCTCGCGCGCCTCGCGAAAGTGACCGGCGTCAACTGGGTGGTGACCTTCACGCTCAACAACCTGGTGCTCACCGCGACCATCTCGGACTCGGCGGGCAAGGCCGTGACCCAGGGGCTGACCATCACCGGCGTCTCCACGCTCAACGACGCGCAGGCCGATTCGATGGCCGCAGTCCTGGTGCCCCGCATTCTCGAGCTCGAGAAGGCGCGTGTGGCCGCTGAAGCCGCGCGCAAGCCGGCCGTGGTGGTCGCTCCCCCGCCGCCGCCCGAAGAAGACCTTCACGACGCCGAGCTCGATCAGCTCAACGCGCCCCAGATCTCCACGTCGCGCCCCCTCGATCGCAACCGCGTGCGCGCCCTGGTGGCCGTGGGTCCCGGCGCCACCCTGCGGGGGCTGGCCTTGTCAGGCGAGACGGCCAACGCGCTCGCCGACCTCGAGAACGGCGTGGTGGTCGGCCTGGGCGTCAACGCGCAGCTGATGCCGCTGGAGTTCTTCGAGGCCACCTCAGGCAAGGCGTGGAGCCAGGTCTCGCTCGAGGTGCACTACCGGCGCGCTTTCGTGCGAGCGCAAGGTGTCGCAGGCGGGCTTGAAGGCACGAGCTGCACCATGACGGATGACGATCTGCAGCTGAGGGTGGGCGCGCGGTATCGCCTCGGCGACGGCTACCTGCCCACCATCGGGCTGGCGGGCGGCTGGTCGCAGGAGCAGACCCGCTTCGACTGCAGCCTGCCGCTGGTGAGCACCACCTGGCGCGGCATCGACGCCCAGCTGCGCGTGCGCCAGCCGCTGTTCCGCGATCTGGTCACCCTCGAGCTCATCGGCGGGCC
>JAYTAT010000445.1:0-4085 GCA_043737315.1 Archangium sp. | reverse complement strand
TTCCTCCGGCCAAGCTTCACCTCGCCTCGTTCCATGGTGCCTCCGCGCCCGACTTCTCAGAAGTAATCAGCCGCGGAAGAAGAAGAACCAGATCAGCAGCACGATCCCGAACGGTACGCCGCCCAGCCATAGCAGAATGGGCACCGCGACTTTTCCCTTGGGGTCCCGACGCATCACACTCAACTTGTCGATCATGTCCACTGCCTCCGGGAGGGGGTCAGAGCAAGTCTCGCGCCTGCCCGGTTTCCCCGCGCGCTTCCGAGCGCAGGCGGTGACGGTGCTTCACAATGACTGCGCTGCTCCTTCAAAAGCGCTCCGGGCATCGCCTCGCGCTACCACACCACGGTCTCCACGCTCGCCTCGCTCAACGGCATCAGCAACCCGAACCTCATCTACGTGGGCCAGACGCTGCGGTTGCCGGGCGGCTCGGGACCTGTGCCAGTCAATCCCACGGGCCCATCCCGGGCCGACCCCGGGCGGACTGAACTCAGGCCTCGAGAGTGACGGCCGCTCGATCTTCGAAGGCACCGCACCGTGGTGTGCGCTACGTCTCCGAAGGAGAAGACTCGGTGACCGTGCGCGGCGAGCTCCAGTCGTCGCAGCTCGATCTGGGCGAGGCCTACGGATCTTCTGGAACCGGATCTCCCTCGAAACGAAAACGCTTCCCTTCATCTTGATGGAGGGCCGCGCTCAAGCGCTCGAACTCAGTCGATCCTGACACTGGCGCAAGACTTGCTTTCCGCGGCGGTCCAACTCCCAAGGAGCTCCACCATGAGAAGCCCCATTCTGAAGTCGTTCGTCCTGGCACTCTCGTTGTCCGCACTACCAGCGTTCGCCGTCGTCGTTCCCGATGGCCTGATCACCTCCAAGGCCAAGCTCGCGCTCTGGACCACGGCCGGGGTGAGGAGCACCAGCGTGCACGTCGACAGCAACGACGGCGTGGTGACCCTCTACGGCAAGGTGCCCACGGCAGATCAGCGGGCAGTGGCCGAGAAGACCGCCAGTGAAATCGTCGGCGTTCGCAGCGTGAAGAACCTCCTGCAGGTGGTCCCCGTCGGCCGGGAGAAGAAGGTCGAGCGCACCGACAAGGACACCCTGGAGCGCGCTTCGAAAGCCCTCAAGGCCGATGCCGCCCTCAAGGACAGCAGCATCACCATCAAGTCCGTCGACAAGGGCGTGGTGCTGCTCACCGGCGATGCTCGCACGCTCAGCGATCACCTCCGTGCAGTGGCGATCGTCGATCGCCTCGCCGGCGTGCGTGGAGTCGCCAGCGAAGTGAAGGGCCCCGACGTGTTCGGCACCGACGAGCGGATGGTCTTCGTGGTCTCGCCCGCAAAGAAGGCCGCGCCCGAGCCCAAGAACAGCGCCACCGACATGCGGATCTCGGTGGCCGTGAAGATGCGCCTGCTCACTGCCGCGGAAGTGCCCTCGGCAGAGATCAGCGTCGACACCGAGGACAGCGTGGTCACGCTCTTCGGCATCGTACCCACCGCCGCCGTGAAGAAGTCGGCAGGCGCAGAGGCTGGCAAGGTCTTCGGGGTGCTGAAGGTCGAGAACCAGCTCGAGGTGGTCGCCAGCAGCGCGAAGGACCGCATCGACGCCAAGGACGATGACATCACCTCCGACCTCAAGCTCGCCTTCAAGGACCGCGCGGATCTCAAGAACGTGGCCACCTCGGTGAAGAATGGCGTCGTGCAGCTCAGCGGTTCGGTCGACTCCGGCTGGGACGCGGTCAACGCCATTCGGGCCGCTCGTAAGGTCGCAGGCGTTCGCGGGGTTCAGAACGAGCTCAAGGTCGACGACAAGGGCTAAGGGAAGATCGGTGTCCCTCACCCTACCCCTCTCCCCCGCCGCGGCGGAGAGGGGTAGGAGTCACCGGACTGGGCAGATCAGCACAGGACCTCGCGCCGAGCGTGCAGGCACCGACGCCGAGGCCGCACCGCTGCCTCTGACCGGCAACGCACGATGCCGAGCCGCACGAGCGGGCAAGTATCGACCGCGGGCCAGGGCCCGCTGCCGACTGCGCTGGAGCGGGCCAACGAGCGCCGCCAGTACGCGGTCAGCTACACCTTCAAGGGCGCCGAGGAAGACGACGTCTGCAGGCAGCTGACAGAGGGGCCGGGTGATTGGGCCTGCAAGCTCCCGCTGGCGATCAGCGTCTCGACCAACGAGGGGTGCAAGCTCGTGATCGACGACGCCCAGAAGACGATGACCCTTACGCCGACGGACCCGCCGTGAGCAGCTTCAAGAGCGCTCGATCGTGGACCCGCGAGAGCAGCAAGAGGCTCGCGGTTGCGCCGATGCCTGCGTAGAGCATGTCGCTCTGCGCGTCCCACACGTAGCCCTGGGTGCCGAGGAACGCGTCGCCTCCCGCGGGATCGAGCGCGAGCGCCGCAGCCCACTCGATGAGCTCGTAGATCGCCGCGAAGCCGAAGATGACGTTGATCAAGATGAAGGTGAACCAGCCTCCGCGCTCGAGCCTGGTCTGGCGCAAGAGCACCTCGCGAAGAATCAGCACGGGAAAAAACCCGAACGCGAAGTGGCCCACCTTGTCGTAGTCGTTGCGCGCCCAGCCGAAGGTCAGCTTCGCCCACTCGCCCAACGGGGCCTTCGCGTAGGTGTAGTAGCCGCCGTAGACGAGGATGCAGATGTGGATGAACACCACCACGTAGATGATCGGCGTCATGGGAAAGCGCCGGTAGGTGATCCCGAGCGCCACGAGGCCGATCAACCCGGGCCCGACCTCGAGCAGCCAGTTGAGCTTGCCCTCCGGGGTGGTGAAGAAGGTGATCGCGAAGATGATCAGCATCACCCCACCCAGCGCGAGCGGCAGCTTCAGGCCTTTGGGGATGCCCAGCGGTGCTTCGATTGACATCGGCTCGTTGTACCAGCGCGCGCTCTGACCTGCCTCGTCACTCCTCTCCCCGATCCCTCGACTGGCTCAAGACAGGCACCTCTTCCACCTTCAACTGCAGCTCGCCCTGCGACAGCATCGTCCCCTAGAGAAACTGAAAGCCGATCCCGAACTGCAGGTGAAAGAACGCCTGCGTCTTCCCGTACAGCGCGGGGAACGTCACCCAGTCGAGGTGCAGACGAATTCGTTCCAGCAGCGTGACGGCGAAGACCAACTGCAGCACGCCCTGGGTGCAGTCACGCGCGTCGCCATCGCCCATGCACGCGATGATGTCGATGCCATCGAACACGCTGAACTGGATGCCGCCGCGCACCGCGATGCGCGGCTGAACGATGTTCGAAGAGATCGGGGAGAGATGAAACTCCGGCCCGCCGGTCAGGCTCATCGACAAGCGCGGACGTGGGGACGTGGCCAGGGTCTCGATCAACCCGAAGTCGAGCGCAGCGGTGAGCTGCAACCAGCGCGGCTTCCAGAAGAACGGCACCACGCTCGCGCCCGCCTGGAGGGTGGTTCCCACCGCGGCGTAGGCAGAGAATAGCGGGGGGCTGAACTGAACTTCGTGGAGCGCCAGCCGCGCTGACGACTTCGCCAGGAAGCGCGAGGTGAACGAGCCTTGCGCATTGGCCCACTCGTCCATCACCGCGTCGAGCCGTTGGCGAATCGCCATCCGGCCCTCGTTCGACTGCTCCCGGGTCAGGCCGAGATCCTTGAACTCGAAGCCGTACGCGCCCAGCAGCCGCATGAAGTGACCGAAGCCCGTCTCGTCCCCGCCCTGTTGACGCTCGAGCGCGGGCAGGGCCTTCACCCCGGGCACCAGCGGCGCTGCCGCTCCGGTGCTCGCCTGCTCGCAGCGAAAGTGCGGCCGGGTGGCCGAGGGGTGCGGGGTCTTCTGGGTGGGACGACAACGCTCGTGGAGCCGATCCAGGCTCACCTGCAGCATGATCCGAAAGTTCTGCAGCTCGTCCTCGTCGCATTGAGGGCGGTAGCGCACGAAGTCAGGCTCGGTCATCGAGAGCAGGCACATGAAGGGCGCCCACCCGCGGCGCGCGGCCTCGTTACCCTTCCGCAGTGCTTCGAAGTCCAGCTGCGTGCTTTCCCAGGCGGCCGTGTTTCGCAGCTCAACCAGCGCGTCGTACATGCCCAGGTAGAAGTCGAAGAGCCGGAAGTCCTT
>JAYTAT010000444.1:0-4090 GCA_043737315.1 Archangium sp. | reverse complement strand
CGATCGGCACCGGCCATCGAGCCACTCACGTCGACGAGGAACACCAGGTGGGCGGGCTTGCGCCGCGCTTCATCGACGCGGCGGCCCTGCAGAGCGATCTTCACCAGGGTCTTCGATTCATCGAACGGTGAAGTCGCACCTTCCACCGAGATCGCGAACGGCGCGTTCTTTGGAGCAGCGAGCGCATAGTCGAAGGCGTTGACCCACTCCTCGATGCGAATGCCGTCGGCGGGCGGCAACGAGTGGCTCTCGAGGATCAACCGGCGCGCCCAGGTGTACGAGGCGGTGTCGACGTCGATGGCGAAGGTGCTCCGCGCGTCGGCGGCGGTGCGCGTGGTGGGTGCTTGCGACTCCTTCTTCTCGAGCTCTCCGTACGAGGTGTTCGTGCGGCGCTCGACGAATGTGTCGCTTGCGAGACCATCAGCGCTCATGCCGCCCAGCGTTTTGATGTTGTCGCCGAACATCGTGACGAGGCCGACGCAGACGAGGCCCACGAGGAGCACCGAGCCGACGGCGCCGGCTGAGATGTGAAACGGGATCTTCTTCATGGAGCACCTGAGGTGACTGCGAGGTGACGCCATGGTGCGTGAGTGACGCCAATACGAACATCGGCCGTTGGGAGGTCCTCCCAGTGTCCGTCGGACGAATGACGTATGCCGAATCGAACTTTCTCTTAGGAGACCGCTTCAGTGCACCGGGAACACAACTCCTGGGCACCGACCTCAGCCCGATACGCCCAGCATCGGGGGCATTTATTCCCCGTGGCCAGCGCGACGCTGGTCTCTCCACGCTCCACCAGATGCACCGCGCTGACCTTGAACAATTCCGCCAGCTCGCCCGAGTACTTCGAGAGCAAGGCCGACGAGGCCATGGTCACCTGCGCCTCTTCCGACTTCCCGATCAGCTTGTCGCGACGAGCCGCCTCGAGCAGCGGCAAGAGCGTCGAACGAACACCGAACAGCTGATCGTACTCCGCGACCTGCGCCGCATCATTCCCACCCACGGCCCTCGGGAACGGCTCGAGAAACACCGACGCTGCACGAACACCGGGCAGATACCCATACGCCTCTTCGCTGGTGAAGCTGGTCACCGGGGCGAGCACCACCAACAACTCCTTCGCGATTCGATACAGCGCCGTCTGCGCGCTGCGCCGCTTCAGGCCGTCTTTCTTGCTCGTGTAGAGCGTGTCTTTCTGAATATCGAAGTACTGCGCAGACAACTCATTGGCGCAGAAGTCGACGACGGTCTGGAACACCAGGTGGAACTCGTAGTCGTCGTACGCGCGCTTGACCTTCTGGGTCAGCGCATCGAGGTGAGCGAGCACCCACTGCTCCAGGGGCAGCAGTGACTTCACTTCATCCTTCGCGGGCTCGAAGTCGAACAGGTTCGAGAGCGCGTACCGCACGGTGTTTCGGATCTTCCGGTAGCCCTCCGAGAGCCCGTCGATGATGGGCATCGAGAGCCGCACGTCGTTCCGGTAATCGGAAGACGCGACCCACAAGCGCATCACCTCAGCGCCGTGCTTCTTGGTGATGTCATCGGGCGAGACGGTGTTGCCCAGCGACTTCGACATCTTGTTGCCGTTGCCATCGACCACGAAGCCGTGCGTCAGACATGTCTTGTACGGCGCGACGCCGCGCGTGCCGACGCCCACCAGCAGCGAGCTGTGAAACCACCCGCGGTGTTGGTCAGAACCTTCCAGATACAGATCGACCGGGATGCTGGCCTTCTCGCGCTGCTCCATCACCGCGGCGAAGCTGCAGGCGGAGTCGAACCAGACATCGAGAATGTCGGTCTCCTTCACCAGCGTGGCCTTCTTGCACGCGGGGCACGTTTCACCACCCGGCGTGAAGTCGGACAACGGCCGCGAGTACCACGCAGCCGCGCCTTCTTTCGCCACTACGTCAGCGACCTTGTTCATCAACACGGGATCGATGAGCGCGAACGAGCAGTCCGAGCACACCGCGGTGGGAATCGGCACGCCCCAGGTGCGCTGACGCGAGATGGTCCAGTCAGGCCGGGTCGACAACATGCCGTGAATGCGATCGCGCCCCCATTTGGGCACCCAGGTCACCTGCTCGTCGATCTGCTGGAGCGCCTTCTTACGCAGGTCGCCGTGATCCATCGAGATGAACCACTGAGGCGTGGCGCGGAAGATGACGGGCTTCTTGCTGCGCCAGCTGTGCGGGTAGCTCGTGGTGATGAACTCACCGACCTTGTTCAGCAGGGCGCGTTTCTCTTCGAGCAGCTTCGGCACGGTCTCGTTCGCTTCGAACACGAACTGACCTGCGAGCAACGGCCCCACGGTCTCGTCGTAGCGCCCATCGGCCTTGACGGGATTGTACGGTTCCAGCTTGTACCGGAGGCCGACCTCGTAATCGTCTGGGCCATGACCCGGCGCGGTGTGCACGAGGCCGGTGCCTGCCTCGAGCGTCACGTGCTCACCGGTGACGATGGGCGAGACCCGATCGAGGAACACGTGGCGGTACTCGAGCCCCTCGAGATCTTCACCCAGCGCGTAGCCGAGAATGCGCGTGGTGTCGGCGAAGACGGCGGCATCGAAGCTCCCGCCACCGACCTTCACGTCTTTCACCTTGAGCTCATCGGGCGCGAACTCCGAGAGCACCTTCGCGAGCAGCTCCTTGGCGACCACGATGACCCGGCCTGAGCTCAGCTCGTAGAAGACGTATTCGAAGCTCGGCGCCACCGCGATGGCGAGGTTTGCGGGCAGCGTCCAGGGCGTGGTGGTCCAGATGGCGAACTCGACCTGCTTGCCCTTGAGAAAGCCCCACTTCTGCCCGAGGTCGCCTTGCGCGGGGAACGCGACGTAGGTCGAGGGGACCTTGATGTCCTCGTACTCAATCTCTGCCAGCGCGAGCGCGGTCTTGTCGTAAACGCACCAGAACACCGGGCGGTTCTTTCGATACAGCGAGCCCGACGTTGCGAACTTCGACAGCTCGCGGATCTCCTGGGCCTCGTAGTCGAAGTCGAGCGTGCGGTACCGCGCGTCGTAGCGGGCGAACACGCCCATGCGCTTGAACTCGCCGGCCTGGATGTCGATGAACAGCAGCGCGTACTCGCGGCATTTCTGCAGGAAGTCTTCACGCGACATCAGCCTTCGATCGACCTTGTCTTCACGCAGCTTCTTCTCGACGGCCTGCTCGATGGGAAGACCGTGGCAATCCCACCCGGGGATGAAGTCGGCGCGGCGCCCGGCGAGGTTCTGGTACTTCACCACGATGTCTTTGAGGATCTTGTTGAGCGCGTGACCTGCGTGCAGCTTGCCGTTCGCGTACGGGGGCCCGTCGTGAAGCACGAAAGGCGGCGCGTTCTTGTTCTTGTCGAGGATCAGCTCGAAGACCTTCTTCTCAGCCCACGCAGCGAGCATGGCGGGCTCGAGCTGCGCGAGGTTTCCCTTCATGGGAAAGCCGGTCTGCGGAAGGTTCAGCGTCGTCTTGTAGTCCTTCGGTGCAGCGTCACTCATGCCGACGGCTATACCCCTTCTCAGAAGGTCAAGGGCCTGCCCCGAAGTGCCCCCAGGAAGAGCGTGGACTGGCCGTCGTTGAATGGGGGCAAAGGCGCGGCGTCAGTGGCGCCATGCTGCTCGGCGCGCTGCTGCTGACCTTGCTGAACCCCGTACCCGTGGTCTCGCAAACGCCCGTCGACGTCCGCGCGGAGTGCCTCAAACGCTGCGCAGGGTCGCCCAAAGACGCCTCGGGCCGGGCGCTTCTCCAGTGTCTTGAGCGCTGCGAGCCGGCCGCGGACGGCGGAGTTCACTGAGCTCGACGGGAAGGTCGCCTGCGACTCGTGCCACGTGCCGAATTCGTTCGTGTTCTCTGATTGGAAGTGAACCTCAGCTCTTCATGAGCCGATCGACGAGGCCCACGTACGCGGTCATCGCCGCGTCTTTCGAGGTGCCCTTGCACTTGGTCCACGCGTCGAACTTCGCGCGGCCCTTGAACTCGAGCATCCCGGGGCGGGAGCCTGAAACGTCACCCACGGTGGCCTGTTTGAAGAGGGCGTAGAGCTCGAGCAGCTCGTCGTTGCCGGGCGATTCGGTCAGCGTCTTCACGCGCTTCTGCGCCTCTTC
>JAYTAT010000443.1:0-4091 GCA_043737315.1 Archangium sp. | reverse complement strand
GCAAGGTGAGCCTGGTGAGCTGCTCGTCACACTTCTCGGGGCTGTCGACCAACGACAAAGCGCTGTCGATGCTCTGGGCGAACAGCTTGAACTGGCTGGCGAACTCGCCGCGTTTCTCAGTGCCGGTGAGTTCCTTCTTCTTCGCCTGAACCGTCGCACGTGCGCGGTTCAGCTTCGAGAACACCTCAGAGATGTCTTCGAGGATCTTCGCCTTCTGCGTGGGGTCGCCGGCATCGAGCCCGCCCACCACTTCACCCAGCAACGAGAGCCCGGCGCTCAGCCGCTCGACCTCGGTGACCAGCGGCGCCAGCTCGACGGTCTTGGTGACCTTGTCGGTCTGCACCGCCACCACCTGAACGCCCGCGTGCAGCGGCTCGAAGGCTTTGGGACTGAGCAAGAACTCGACGCAGCGCTTCGAGACGTCTTCGAAGGCCTGGCGCACTTCGTTTTCCATCACCTCGATCTTCGGCAGCTCGATGTACCGAACCTCGCGCACCGTGATCAGGTGACCGAGCTGTTGTCGCAGCTGGGCCAGCGTGTCCATGAACGCGTCGGTCGTGACGAGCTCATCGGTGGTGACCTTCGAGAGCAGCGTCTGCTGCGTAGCAGTGGCCTGACCGAGCGCTTCAGCCGCGCGCCGCTGCATCGAGAGCACCTTCTCGAACTCATCGACGATCAGCTCAGCGTTCTGTTTAAGCTCGCCGATGATCGGCAGCAGCGCGACTTCAGCGTGCCCCAGCCAATGGAACTGGTCGGCCACCCGGGTGCAGGATGAGATCAACGCCTCGTAGCTGCGGCGGGTCACCTGCTGCGCTTCAGCCAGCCGCTGCAGCGTGAGCACCTCTGAGATGCCGCGCACCAGCTCAGCGTTGCCCAGCTTGCCCAGCGCCCCTTGCGGCGTGGGCGCGTTCGCCGCGAACTCGGCCGAGACGAACGGGGTCTGCCAGACCTGCACCGGGTGAACCCGGGTGGGCTCGTCAGAGGTGCCGCGAAAGACCACCATCTGACCGTCGGGAAAGATCGAATACCCGTGGCAGGTGATCGGCGCCGCGATCTCTTTACGAACCAGGTTGTACGGAAAGAGCACGTACTTGCCCTGCGCGCGCTCGAAGAAGACATAGAGCACGTCTTCGCCGTTGGGGCTGACCACCTTGCGCTGGAAGACAAGGCCACCGACGTCGGCCTCGAAGACCTTCGCCTCACCGGTCTGCAGCACGAAGCCGCCGGGAAAGATGATGCCCTGGCCTTCGGGCAACGAGACGCACGACTGGCCAATCGCGTCAGCGCGGGTGACCTGGCGGGTGAGGGTGTTGAAGACGAGGTAGCGATAGGCGTCCTCGCGAAACGGCAACACCTTCAAGAGGATCAACGCGCCGATGCGCACGAACCAGAACTCGGCGTCATCGAGCGACTGGATCGCCTCGTGAACGGGCTCGACGTAGATGCCCTGCCCCGTCTCGGTGTTGTTCTCGATCTTGATGGTGAGATCGCCGCCCACCGTCTCGATGAAGAGCTCATCGAGGATGTTGACGTGGGGATGACGGCCGAGCACGAAGTTCTCGCGCGTGGCCCGCGTGTATTCGAAGTCGTGCGTGGGCGGGATCATGACATCGGCATCGCCGCGGTTGTCGAGGTAGGTCAGTCGCCCCGAGGTATCGACCCCGAAACGCAGCACCTTCACGTCGCGCAGCGTGTGGCCCGTCTTGAACGTGGCCAGCAGCCGCGCCTCGGTCTTCTCGAGGTGGTTGAGCCGCGCGTCTTTGTAGAAACGATAGAGCTCTTCGAAGTCCTTCACGAAGCCGCGGTCTTCCAGGAAGCCATGGCCGTCGCTGCGAGGCAGCTCTCCGAAGTCGAACGTGCCGTCGGCCCCGCGCACGAACTTGTGCAGCGAGAACGCGTCTTTCACCGACCGGTCCTGCTTGAGCCCCATGAAGACGTTGAACCCGAGGAGCAGGTGCTGCCCCACCGGTACGATGTCGCGCGGCACACAATTGTGCTCAGTGCGCACCCGCTCGGTGGCGAGCACGACGAGTTCCTGACCGCCGAACTCGGTGCGGCGTCGCGTGTTGAGCGCGGTGGCGCGCTCGCCCAGAGACCTGGCGGTCGTCAGGAGGCGGCCACGAATGACCTCGTAGCTGCCCCCTGCCATCGAGCTTGAATCAGCCACTTACTTCTTCTCTTTGCCGGCGAACTTCGCGAGCAGCGCAGCAGCCGCCAGGTTCTGGGCGTCAGCCGTGATGCCGGGCTTCGAGAGCACGTCCTTGATGTCTTGCGGCAGCTCGCGCTCACCGGTGAGGTAGGGCTTGAGCAGGGTCTTCATGGTGTCGGTGCTCGTCGCGGTGGCCTCGACGGCGTGTGAGAGCGTGACCGCCTTGACGAACTGGTCGAAGAACTGACCGTCGCCGCCCACGATGTTGATCTTCGCGTTGGCGAGCGCAGCCGACATGGTCTGCGCCTGGCTGGCGGCGATGTCCTTGCGCACGTGCAGCGTCTCGAGCTCGATCTGCTTGTCCTTCTCGAGCCGCAGGCGGAACTCTTCGTGGTCCTTGGTGGCGCCCTGCAGCTGAGCCATCGACTTCGCCTTCTCCGAGAGGCCCTTCGCTTCGGCCAGCAGCTTCTCTTGAATGCCGAGCGCTTCGGCCATCACCTTCGAGCGGGTCGCCTCACCATCGGCAGCGCCCTGCTTCTGCGTGGCTTCAGCCTGCGCCTCGAGCACCTTGGCAGCAGACAGACCCTTCTGCAGATCGCCTTCGGCTTCCGCCAGCATGCGCTGACGCAACACGCTGGCGTTGGCCAGGCCCTGCTTCTCGGTCGCCACGGCATCTGCTTCGCGCACGCGTACCTGAGCCAGGCCCTGCTTCTCCTGCGCCAGCGCCGTCGCCTCGAGCACGCGGGCCTGGGCGAGACCTTCTGCCGCCGACTCCGCCTGCGTGCCTTCCGCCATGCGAATCTTCGCGCGGGCTTCCTTGTCGGCCGACTCGAGCGCCGCGTCGGCGACGATCAGCCGCTGACGGGCTTCGTGCCTGGCCACTTCTTCGGAGGCCTCGGCCGCCTTCACGCGCTCGATCGACAGACCCTGCGCGTGCGCTTCGGCGTCGATCAACGCGGCGTCTTTCTTGCGCTGCGACTCGGCGACCATGCGCAGCTGCTTGATGCTCTCTTCTTCGGTGGCGACCTTCTTGTCGACCGCGATGCGGGTCGAGATGACGTCGGCGATCGCCTTGCGCTCGATCTCAAGCGCCTTCTCTTTGCTGATGCGCATCAACTCGACTTCGCGCTCGCGCGAGATGGCCTCGAGCGCACGATCTTTCGCCACGCGCTCGGTCTCGATGCCCACCACGCGCTCGCGGTTCTTCTCGGCGACCTGCACCTGGCGCTGCTTGTTCTGCTCGTTGATCTGCAGCTCTTCTTCTGCACGAACGCGCGAAAGCTCGGCCTTCAGGTGCTCTTCCTGCTGCACGCGCTGGGTCTCGGCCTGCTCGCGCGCCTGAATGGTGTCGATCTCACGCTTCTGCTTGGCCTGCGCTTCGGCGCGCTGACGCTCGAGCGCGAAGATGGCCTCGTCGGCCTCGACGTTCTGCTTGGTCATCTTCTTCCGCTCGTCCTGGCGGAAGTCGTTGGTGAGCACGTTCTGAATGGTGGTCAGCTCGGTGATCTTCCGAATGCCCTGCGCGTCGAGGATGTTCTCGCGATCGAGCATCTCGATGGGCGTCTGCTCGAGGAAGTCGATGGCGACGTCTTCCAGCATGTAGCCGTTCAGATCCTTGCCCACGACCGAGACGATCTGGTCCTTGAAGACTTCGCGCTCCTTGTAGAGGTCTTCGAAGTTGAGCCGCTTGCCCACGGTCTTGAGACCTTCGGAAAACTTGGCCTCGAAGAGCTCCTGCAGCGTGGCGAGGTCAGAGGCACGCACGCAGCCGACGGCGCCGGCCACCTTGAGTACGTCTTCCACCGTCTTGTTCACGCGCACGAAGAAGCTGACCTTGATGTCCGCGCGGATGTTGTCGGCGCAGATGAGGCCCTGCTTGCCGTGCCGGTGGATCTCGATGGTCTTCAGCGAGATGTCCATCACCTCGGATCGGTTGATGATG
>JAYTAT010000442.1:0-4098 GCA_043737315.1 Archangium sp. | reverse complement strand
ACGTGCGCACCGACGCGACCCTCACCAAACGCTCCGAATCGTTGCTGGGCGACTACATGCTCGACCTGACGCCGGGCACCGAGAACTTCCCCGACCTCAAAGACGGCGAAGAGATCAAGCGCGTGCTCGACGCGGCCGGCATGGAGCAGTTGATGGGCACGCTGGGCGCCATCACCGCCGACGTGCAAGCGGTCACGGGCTCACTCAAGGCGGTGCTGGGCGGTGCACAGGGGCAGGGCAGCCTCGAGGCGATCGTGAAGAACCTGGTCGCGCTCACCGACGCGATGCAGAAGATGATCGGCGACAGCGCGGGCAAGCTCGATCAGATCCTCGCGAACGTGTCTTCGGTGTCGGGCGACATCAAACGTCTGACCGGTAAAGAGTCGGAGTCGATCGAGCGCATCGTCACCAACATCGAGGTGATCTCCAAAGACGTGCGCGACGTGATCGGCTCGATCAAGAAGGTGGTCGGCGATAACGAAGGGCAGCTGGGTCAGAGCGTCGACACGCTCAAAGACACCCTGGCGAAGCTCGATCGTTCGATGACCAACATCGAGCAGGTCACCGATGACGTCAAGGCGGGCAAGGGCGCGCTGGGCGCACTGGTCGGCAACGAGCGTCTGGGCCAGAAGCTCACCGACACCGTGGAAGACGTGGCCGACTTCGCGGGGCGCCTCACCGGGCTCGAGGTCGAAGTGGGCGTGAAGGCCGACTACTTCATCACCCAGAGCGCGGCGAAGACGTTCCTGCAGATCCGCCTCGTGCCAAAGCCCGACAAGTATTACCTCATCGAAGCCATCGACGACCCGCGCGGCAAAGTCGAGACGGTCTACCTGCAGCAAAACCCGCCCAACGCCGGCGATCCCGTGGTGCAGAAGCAGACGATCACCACCGAGTCGATCAAGTTCAGCGCGCAGTTCGCCAAGCGCTACTCGTTCCTCACCCTGCGCTTCGGCATCATCGAGTCGACCGGCGGCATCGGTGCCGACCTGAACCTGGCCATCCGCTTCCCCTGGTATTCCCGGTGGATCGAAGATGCGCTGGTGCTCAAGGTCGACGCGTTCAACTTCTCCATCGAGGCGCTGCGCTTTCCCCGCCTGCGAGCGACAGTGCGCTTCACGCCCTTCGAGCACGTCTACGTGAACGCAGGCATGGACGACATTCTCAACACCCAGAACCGCGACGCGCTGACCAATCGTTTGATCAGCGGCCGCGACTTCTTCGTGGGCGCAGGCATCTACTTCACCGACGCCGACATCAAGTCGCTGCTGCCCGTGCTTCCCACTCCCTGAGCCACGCGCGGCCTGCTCCGGCACGCGCTACCCGGCAAGTACATCGTCAGCTGGCGTTTCCCGCGCGGGCTCAGCACCGAGCCCGTCATCGTGCGACGCCTTCAGCTTCAATGTCCCGCTCCCTTGAGGGCGAGCCCGGGACTCATGAGCCGAGGTGGAGGGCTTCGCCGAACGTCGCCAGGTAGCGGCGGGCGAAGTCATCGACCGAGAAGAAGTGCTCCTGGCAGCCCTTGAGCTCGATCGCGTACGTCGCGGCGAGCGCGGCGAGGCGGCCCGTGGTCTCGTAGGGCAGCTTCTTCGCGAGGCCAAAGGCAAGTGCGCCCAGATACGCGTCGCCCGCGCCGGTGGGATCGAGCACGACGGTCGGCTTGGCGATGGGGATCTCGACGGTGGGCTTGCCCTTCACGATGAAGCGCGAGCCCTGGTCGCCGCGGGTCATCACGGTCAGCGGCGCCATGTCGAAGAGCTGCTGCTCGGTCAGGCCGGTCGACTTGGCCATCATGCCGAACTCGTAGTCGTTGCCGACGAAGGCCGCGCAGCCGTCGAGGCCCGCGAGGATCTGCGCCTTGTCGAGGCGGGGCACCTGCTTCCCCGGATCGAAGATATAGCTGACGCCGGCCTTCTTGCATTCGGCAGTGTGCTTGGCCATCGACTCGGGGTCGGTGGGGCTGATGATCACCCAGTCGCCCTTCTCGAGGCCGAGCGAGGCGAGGGTCACTTCACGCGCGTGCACCACGGCGCCCGGGTAGAACGCGACGATCTGGTTGTTCGACTGGTCGGTGTTGATGAAGCACGACGCGGTGAACTCGTTTTGCACCACCTTGATGCCGCGCACGTCGATGCCCTTGCCGGTCATGAAGTCGCGGTACTCGGCGAAGTCCTGGCCCGCCGCCGAGACGACCGCCGCCTTCGCGTTCAACATCGCCAACGTGTACGCGATGTTGCCGGCGGTGCCGCCGCGCATCTTCTTCATCGAGTCGACGAGGAAGCTCACCGAGAGCATGTGGACCTTGTCCGGAAGGATGTGGTCCGCGAACTTGCCCGGGAAGTTCATGATGTAGTCGTAAGCGAGCGAGCCGGTGACGATGATGCGCACGGGGACAATCCTTGGTTCGGGTGAGCGGCGGCCTTACCGCAGGGGCGCTCTGGCTGGGAAGCACTGAGCGAGTTCGAGCGGGGTTGGCTCGACTCGCGACTCGTTCCTGCTGGCCAAACGGGGCGGCCTCGTGTGTCCTCACCGCCTGCCGAGGGTGGGCATCTGGCTCGCCGCTCAGACCCCGAGGAACCATGATTCGAAGCGCCACACCGAAGCTCTGGCCCATCGTCATTTGTCTCGCGCTCACTGCGACCACGGGGTGCCGCTCGTCGGAAGCCGTGAGCACCTCGGCGGTCACGGAACCCGTCGGGAGCAACTGCGCCCATGGCGGCCTCGCGGTTCGCACCGGTCTCGATGCCGATTCAGATGGCGTGGTGGCACAGAGCGAAGCCGTCAGCACCAGCTACGTATGCAACGGCGCTGCAGGCACGCCGGGCACCGTGGGCGCGACGTCGCTCAATCGAGTGAAAGCCGAGCCTCCGGGCGAGAAATGTCAGCTGGGCGGCTACCTGTTGGAGGCCGGCCTCGACGTCAACGGCAACGACATTCTCGAGCCCACCGAGGTGACGTCGTCGGAGCAGCTGTGTACGCCGGTGCCGACCAGCACCACCCTGGTGCTGCTGAGCAAGACGTTCCTCGGCTCGCGCGACGCGGCTTGCCCGGGCGGCTACGTGCGCATCGCCTACGGCGCCGACACCGACGGCGACGGGACCCTGGCGGTCAGCGAGCAGACCGCTTCGTTCCTTTCCTGCAACCTGGCGCCGCGGGTCACCTCGAGCACGACGTTGGTCGTCGCAGACTGCACCCAGAACCCCATCGTCATACCGCTGACCGCGGTCGACCTGGATGGCCGTGTCACGCAGAGCAGCGTGAGGGTGCTCGCGTCGGGCTCTTCGTTGGCGTTCTCGTCGGGCCCCAACGGTGAAATCCGCCTCAGCCCCGGCGCGCACCTCGCGGGCGCCGGCATCGAAGTGACCCTCACGGACGACTTCGGCGCGACGACCGTCATTGCGGCTCGCCTCGTCTTCTCGGGCACGGGTTGTTCTCCTCAGAGGTCCTTCCATGGCGTGTTCCCGGCGACCTGCACGGCGGTCGAGATCGATGCGCTGGCGGGTGACGACCGCTCGGGCCCGGTGCTCACCGGCCGAGGCGTCTATTACAACGGCGCCGGGGGGCTCATCCGCGTGGGCTTCGACCTCGACGGCGGCATTCGCCTCGTCGATGGCCGAGTGGATGGTCTGATGGGCGACGCCGTGCAGGGACGGCTGCTGTCGCTCTGGTCGAGCCAATGGGGCGCCGTGCTGGCTGATGGCGGACCGGGCCCGGGCATCACGGGGCTGATGGACCCTGGTGCAGGTACGCGCTTCCAGGCCTTCTTGAGCCCCGAGCCGCTCGATCAAATCGTGGTGTTGGATGAGACCACCTTCCAGCCGACGTCACGGGTCGCGCTGCCGCGGCCGTTTGCGGTCGAGGGTCAGCCTCAAGAGATGACGTTGACCGGAACCGACGGTGGGCTGACCACCATGACGACCGAACGGGTGATCGTCGCGGCGACCGACGGTCGAGCGCTGGTCGCGCGCTCGGGACGCAACGGCGGAGATCGCGGCGTGCTGTTCCAACTCATCGACATGGTCACCGGCGCAGTGACCGTCAGCCGCGAAGTCTTCTTTGCCCCCGGCGACCCCGCCTTCGATCTCTTCGAGTGGAGAG
>JAYTAT010000441.1:0-10066 GCA_043737315.1 Archangium sp. | reverse complement strand
GCGCGTCGATGTAGCGATCATGATTGCCGGGGATGACGGTCAGCCGGCCCGCTTTCGTGAGGTGACGAACCGAAGCGTGCACAGCCTCGAACTCTGCGCCGGCGCCCATCGCAGTGAGGTCGCCGGTGAAGAGCACGTGGTCTGCGTCGAGCTTCTCGATGTCCTCGAGGATGTCGTTCCAGGCCCTGACCCCATCGGCGAACCGGTGAAGGCGCCCGAACGTATGCAGTTCGATCCGGCCGGGAACACCCTGCCAACCCGAGCTTCCCCAGGACCGCTGGCCCCAGTCGATCTGGTGGTGAACGTCGCTGACATGAATGATTCGCACGTGCCGTGCATCGTGTTCGCGAGGGCAGCCTCGGCGCAACCCATCGGGCCTCGTGCACTGCCTGCTCAGAGAGGCCACAGCCGCGCGAAGAATCATTCTGCGCGGCACATATGAACAGGCGGAGGTGATGGGTCGTGAAAGGGAAACCTCGAGAAGAATGGCAGCAAGCGAATCCCACGTCGCTCTTACTCACGTTGCGCCCTTCGGTACCCACGTGGAACGCCCGCATCATGAGGCTGGCCCCCGAAACGACGCTCAAACCCGAACTGCGACGCTCGACCCTGGCGTGGAAAGAGCTGCAACTCAGCCTTCCCTGGAGGGCTGTTCGAAACTCACCGGAGGAGTAGGATCAAGACGTCATGCGCGCACTCATCGTCGGTTGTTTCCTGTCGGCATCGGTCGCGCTCGCGCAGCCCGTGCCCGGTGTCTGGTCTGGTTACGTGAACGGCTGGGTGAGCGACGCGCAGCATTCCGGCAGCCTTGCGCTCGGGTTCAATGCGCGCCTTCGGGTACCGCGGCTCACGCTGCAGCAGCAGCAGGTGCTCGTGCTTCAGTCGATCGCGGCGCAGCAGGCCTTCGTCACGCAGCAGAACTACGTGCAGCTGCAGCAGGTCGCCGCCCAGCAGCAGGAGCAACTGGCTCAGCAGCAGGCCCTCGCCACGCAGCAGCGGCAGTATGAGTATGAGCGGTCGTTGGCGTCCGAAGCGCAGCTCCTCGCGCAGCAGCAGCAGCTCGCCGTGCAGCAGCAACTGCTCGCGCAGCAGCAACAGCAGGCCGCGGCAGAAGAGCTCGCCCGCGTGGCAGAGCGTGAATCGAAGGTGAAGCTGGTGGAGGCAGAGCAGAAGCTGCTCGCTGAGCGTGAAGCGGCCCGGCAGGCGTTGGCCCGGGCGGAAGCCGATGCGAAGCCGCGCGAGAAGGGGCCCGATATTCACCGATGGGTCGATGACGACGGCGTGGTGCACTACTCCACGCGGCCGCATCGCTGATCGCTGCGTTTCACTTGCGCCTGATGATCAGCGGCGGTGAGGGCGGTCACTTCGCCCCGCATTCCGGAACCAGGTTCACACCTCCGAAGAACTCGGTCACCACGAGGCTCCACGCCTTTGCGTTGTCTGCGTGGCCGCACTTGAAGGCCTTGATGGGCTTCTCCTTCTTCAACAACGCGCGGTGCTCCGTGTAGTACCGCCGCCCGATGTCGGCCGCGTACTCGCCCACGCCGTTGCCCGGCTGGAAGTCGTAGTACGTGCCGCCGCGCACCTTGATGCTGTCGGGTGTGTACGGCTCGAGGCACTTCACGTTCACGCCACACTTCGCGACGATGCGGTCGTAGATGGGTGAGAGTGCCTTCGAAGACCAGTGACCGTGCGCTTGATCATTCAAGTGAAACACTTCGTGGAACAGCGTGCCGCGCACCCCGGGCTCCGAGCCGAAGAGTGAGCCCGAGACGTTGTAGGCCACCGCCCAGTCCACCGCGTAGGCCGAGGGCGTGCGCCGCTTCACCGACTCGAAGAAGCGAAAGTCGAGCGCGCGCCAGCGGTAGTTCGGCTTGCCGCCCAGGTCCTTGAAGAACGACTCGAAGTCCAGCAGCGCGCCCGCGGCCCACTCGAGGTGCCTGCGATCGGCGCCGATGGGCAGATGAGGAATGAGGTGCAGCTTGCCGCGATAGCCACCATCGAAGTCCTGCTCGGGGAGCACACCCATCACGGTGCCGCTGGCCGCGTAGAGACTGGCAGCCACCTTCGACGCGGGCGGATCCTTCGCGTACCGCGCGGCGATGAGACAGGCGATCTGCTCTTCTTCCGTGCCGGTGTCGCAGGGCGCAGGTGACTTGTCGGTGATGAAGAGGATCTCGTGGGCGAGGCCCCGATCGACGCGGGGCGTCTCTTCCGCAAGCACCGAAAGCGACATCACCAGCGTGCTCAGAAACCAGCGCGTCATCGGCTGGCGACTGTACGCGGCCGGATTTTTCTCGTCGGCGCGCGCGAAGATTCTTCGTCGACAGTCGGGCCTGCACGGGCAGGTGGGCGCGCTAACGCACTGATCAGACACGCCCTACATCAGCGTCGATCAGCGACCTTTGGGTCTATTGGCCCCACATCGCTCTCCCGTACTCATCGCCCCCTTTCGAGGTCACGCGGTTTCGCGCGGCTTCGTGCAGTGGCCTTCGAGGGATGGCCGTGAGCCGCGGAAAGCAGCAGGTCGCCGCAATGTCGGTGGCGCGCTGGGCGGCTCGAGGAGCGAGATGAAATTGTCTGTAACCCGATGGGCCGGAGCTGTGTTCGCAGTGGTCGTGACCTTGAGCGCGTGTCAGCCGATGGAGAGCAACGCGCATGAGGGGCAGCATGCAGACTTTTCTCAACGCGGCGTCCTCCGCAACGGGCCGCTGGTGCTGCGCAATGAAGCCGCGCGCCCCGCCTCGACTGAGCCGCTGTTGCTCGATTCGAATACGGGCCCCACCGACTCAGGAGCGGCGCTCGTCACCGGAGACCCGGGCGCGGGTGACGTGCGCTTTACCGTCGACACCGCGGCGCAGGCGCACCCCATCAGCCGTTACGTCTACGGAAAGAACTTCAACGGCCGCACCTGGGCGCAGGAGCCGAACCTCACGATGAACCGCCTCGGCGGCAATCGGTGGTCGGCGTACAACTGGGAAAACAACGCCTCGAACGCAGGCTCTGACTTCAACTACCAGAGCGACTCCTACCTCGGCGGTGGCAACACCCCGGGCGAAGCGGTGCGCATGAGCGTGGAAGCGGCTCGCAACGCGGGCGGCTCCATTCTGGTCACGGTGCCGATGCTCGGTTGGGTCGCGGCCGACAAGCTCCAGACCAGCGTGGTGAACCAGCCCATCGCCTCGCGCTTCTTGCCGACCCGCCCGGCCAAGGGCTCGGCGTTCGTCTACCCGCCGAACCTGACCGACGCCGTGGTCAGCCAGGACGAGTTCGTCTCGTGGTTGGAGAGCACCTTTCCCACCGCGCACCAGGACCCCACCCGCGAGGTCTTCTACTCGCTGGATAACGAGCCCGATCTCTGGTCGGAGACGCACTCGTCGATCCACCCCCAGGCCGTGCGTTACGACGAGCTGCTCGGCAAGAGCATCGCCACCGCGGCCGCCGTGAAGAACGTCGCCCCTGCAGGCAAGGTCATCGGCTTCGTCAGCTACGGCTACGCCGGCTTCACCACCCTGCAGAACGCACCCGACGCCGCGGGCCGCGACTTCACCGACTTCTTCCTCGACGGCATGCGCGAGGCAGAGACCACCCACGGCAAGCGCCTGATGGATGTCCTCGACCTGCACTGGTACCCCGAAGCGCGGGGCGGCAACGTGCGCGTCTTCGGCGAGGACAACTCGGCGGCGGTGGCGGCGGCCCGTGTTCAGGCGCCTCGTTCACTGTGGGATCCCAGCTTCGTGGAGACCAGCTGGATCACCGGCGCCAACGGCGGCCAGTCGCTGCGCCTGCTTCCGGCCATGAAGGAGAAGATCGCAGCGCACTACCCCGGCACCGAGCTCGCGGTCACCGAGTACTACTACGGCGGCGGCAACCACATCTCAGGCGGCATCGCGCAGGCTGACGTGCTCGGCATCTTCGGGCGTGAAGGCATTCAGTCGGCGGCGTTGTGGCCGATGACCACCGACCTTTCGTTCATCACCGGGGGCTTCGCGATGTACCGCAGCTACGACGGTGCGGGCGGCAGCTTCGGCGACGTCTCGGTGCAGGCGACCAACAGCGACGCGGCCAACACCTCGGTCTACGCGAGCGTGGACTCCGCGACGAACAAGGTGGTGCTGGTGGTGATCAACAAAGCGACCACCGAGAGGGCCGCGGAGCTCACCGTCTCGCATGGTGCGGCCTTCACGCGCGCGAGGACCTACCAGCTCACCTCGGCCTCACCCAACGCCACGCCCGGCGCTGACGTGGTGATGAGCCAGCCGAACGTGCTCCGCTACACGATGCCGGCAATGAGCGTCAGCACGCTGGTACTCGAGCCCTGATTTTCCGCTGACCGCGCTCCGCTTCGGTGGAGCGCCGTCACTTCGTTTTCCTTTCTCTTGGAGTTCCCCATGCGAATCGTCTCGAGCCTTGCCCTGATCACCGTCCTTGGACTGTCTGCCTGCGACGTTCCCCAGCAGCCGTATGGAAGTTCGCCTGATGCGAAGCCGAAGCGTCCCCCGGCGGGTGGAGGCGGTGGCACGAACACGGGCGGTGGCACGAACACGGGCGGTGGCACGAACACGGGCGGCGGCACGAACACGGGCGGCGGCATGAACACGGGCGGTGGCATGAACACGGGCGGTGGCATGAACACGGGCGGTGGCATGAACACGGGCGGCGGCATGAACACGGGCGGCGGCATGAGCACCGGCGGTGGCGTGAACACCGGCGGTGGTGGCGGTAGCAATATGGGCGGCGGAGTGAACACGGGCGGTGGTGAAAACACCGGCGGCGGTGCGAATACGGGCGGTGGCGGGGCCATCACGACCGGTTTCACGCACGGCGCCGTCGGCTGCGCTGATCAATCGCTCGACTCGAACGTCAGCGTGGGCGGCTACATGTCGGATCGGTACCACTGGAGCGACGCCACCTGCGCACGCCGCAGCGCTGCGCTGGTCCGCAACAACACCGCTGATCCCGGCGGCTCGAACGGCGGCTACCTGCGCGAACTCACCCTGACGGTCAACGGCGCGACGCGCACCGCTCGCGGCACCGGTGCCAACAGCTGGAATGGCTGGGGCTACGTGGTCAATCACTACGGCTCGAGCGCCGACACCTCGAAGGGCAAGGTCGGCACGTTCCGCACGGTGCTCGCGGGTGCCCATCACGCCATCCACGAGTTCAAGGTGCAGATGAGCCCTGGCGGCCCGGTCGCAGCGACCGTGCACTGGTTCTTCGCGACCGGCCGCAGCGAGCCGGTCTTCGCCATCACCTACGACGTGACCTCGCCGGTGAACACGGTGCGCGCCGACACGCGCGCGCCTTATGGTGACCTCGCGTTCGAAGGAACGCCTGGCCCCATCGGCGGCATCGGCTGGGGCGACATCTACAAGTTCACCACCACGGGCAACGGCCCAGTCACCATGAACTCCACGTGGGACTACCGCGCGCCGAACCTGGTGCCGTACGTGCGCATGTGGTCGTCGGCGGTCGACGCCGAGATGGGCGCGGTGCAGACGCAGACGATGACGCAGCACCTGGCGGGTGGCGACTACGGCTCCGGGAGCATCGGCGCGTGCCAGGGAAAGACGAGCGCCACCAAGGCCTCAGGCTGCAGCACCGGCGGGCAGACCATGCCGTCGGATTGGATGTGGCCCTTCCAGCTCAACCAGTACGAGCTCGGTTCGACCACCTCTTCGCACCGCGTCGCGTGGGGCTCGAACTACGGCGCGGTGGGCCGTGAATCCATCACCGCCTTCGGCAAGACCATCTCAGGCCACCCCCAGGTGAAATACGGCGTGTTCCTGGTGGTCGGTGCGCGCTCGACGGGCGACACCCTCAGCCGCGTCACGCAGGTCGAGCGCCTCACCTCGGCGACGGTCACGGGCGCCACCTGGAACCCCCTGTACGCGGTCTGGGATGCGCCGGCTGCGAGCGGTGGCACCACGCTCACGCTCGACCCGAAGAACGCGGCCCTCAACGCGCCCATCTTCCGGCTCACCGGCTTCACGGCGACGCAGCTGACGCAGGTGACTGTCGACGGTGTCGTGCTGCAGCCGGGCGCGGGCTACTTCGCCACGGTCGATGCGGCGACGCAGTCGGTGTGGATCACGCTCAACGGCACGGTCTCATCGCCGATTACATTGCGCGTTCAACCTTGAAGCGCCTCGCAGTCACTGATCAGCGGTCATCAGCGTGAAGGCCGACGCGCGATAGCCATGCACACCGATGTACAGCACGCCGCTGGTCGAGGGCGTGTAGCTGAGCGTCTCATTGCCTGACGAGGTGTACGCCCGCGCGGTGTAACTCGAGGTCGTCGGAGCGGCGCCGAGCTTCACGTAGACATCAACGTCGGCTGCGGCCAGTGAACGAATCACCACCGGCCGGCCCGCAGTCACCGGCAATGTGTAGACCTTCAGCTCACCGAGCGAGACGTTACCGCTGATGTTGAGGTGAGCCACGCCGCCATCGGTCGCAGTGCCGCCGTCGATGACCACGCCCGCATCAGCACGCACGCCGCCGTCAGTTGCGACGCCAGCGTCAACGAGGACACCACCATCGACGCGCACGCCGCCGTCGGTCGCGACGCCAGCGTCAACGACACCACCATCAACTCGCACGCCGCCGTCGCTCGCGGTGCCTCCATCGAGCACGCCCGCATCCACGCGCACGCCTGCATCCACACGCACGCCGCCATCAACCGCAGCCGCCCCGACGTACTTGACCTTCAACTGCACCGTCGCCGCCGAGTACCCGTTGACCGACACGTACAGCGCACCAGGACCCTGCAGCTCGCAGTTCTCGTTCGACGTGCCCGCGTACGGACGGCAGTCGTAGAGGTTGAGCGAAGGCTGGCCGTTCAGCTTCACATACAGGTCGGCATCACCCGTGCCGGTGAGCGTGACGCTGATGGTGCCCCCGGCGGTGGTGAACGGACCGAAGTGTTTCCACTCGCCCTTGGCGATGGTGGCCGACTCATTGACCTCGACCGCGCTGCCGGTGAGGGCGCCCTGCCCCGCAGACTCCAGGACGAGCGACTTCACCTCGGTGTACTTGATGGCCCCGCCCGCGACCGAGCCGCTCGCGCTGATGGGCAACCAGAGGAAGTCGGGGTGGTTCAGCTTGCTGTCGCCGAGCCACTCGCCTCCGAGAACCTTGCCGGTGGCATCGAGCTCGAGCACGTAGTCGTAGCGATCCGTGCGGGTGTAGCTGTCGATGTTCTGGGCGGTGTAGCCATCTTCTGAGCCCGACTCGCTGATGTACTTCACCTCGGACTTCACGTGAATGAAGCGGGTCGCGTTCGAATTGAAGCGGTAGGTCGACAGCTCCGCGCCGCCGTCGGTGAGGGTGACGCCGATGAGCTTGTTGGCCTGCTCTGCGGTGAGTTCGGTCTTCGAGGTCACCTTGAAGCTGCGCAGCGGCTGGTTCCACACCTCGTACGAGTTGGTGCGGTCTTCAGCGAACGATTGCTTCATCAGGCCCAGGTAGTTCGCCAGCAGCACGTGGTACGTGCCGGCGTTCGTGTCGCGGCACTCGCGATCGCTTTCCACCGGGCGGCCGTACGCGTCGAGCTTGATGCCCCCACCGTCAGGCGTTGAGTTGTGCTTGTTGCAGCGCAGGCTCACGAACTTCGTGGTGGTGGAGTTGTGCACCAGCGAGGCGAGTGCCTTGAGGTCTTGCACTTCGAACGTCACGCCATTGCGGGTGACAGCGCGTTTCGGCTCGGGAAACAGAATCGAAGCAGGCGCCCACGCGTGGCAGATGCCCCACCACGTCGCGACGCAGCGGCCTTCTTCTTTTCCGGGCCGCTTCGCGCAGGTCTCACCCAGAAAGCTGTCGCACTGGGTGGTCTCGCGGCAGCTCTTGGAGACCGACTCGATGCCGTGATGACGCGAGACCGCGTCTTCCACGTTCGTGCCGCCGAACGCCTTCTCGTACTTGAGCGACGCAGAGTCCGACTGCGGGCCGGCCCAGCGGTGGTTGATGTTGTCTTCGTACGTGGGCCAGTAGCTGCCCGCCCACGGAATGTTGGCGGCCTCTCCAGCGAGCGGCAGCGCGTCGAAACTCAGCTGCAGGTTCTCGCTGAAGAGCGAAGGGCTGTCTTGCGAGGCCCAGGCTTCTGCCGACTTCACCGTCTCTGGCGTCTCGAGCTCTTCGCCCTCAATGAAAGCGACCTGACCGCCACAACCTGAGATGAGAATCAGAGCCAACCAGTTGAAATGACGCACGTTGTAGCCTCGAGGGTTCGCCGGAAAATTGACTTCTTCCGACAAAGACACTCACCGACCTACATGTGCGCACAGATTAGCGCAAGCGCGTCATGACGCGTGGCGGCGAAAGCGCGACTTCTACGTCATACCCCGATGTGAGCGCGCCACAGGGCTTTGAATTCCGTGGAGATCGCAGCATCGGCTTCGACGGAGCGGACCAGCGCGTCGACCCACGAGACGATGCGCGGATCGATCGGCGCCTTCCTTGGAGTGAGCCACGCATCAGGCAGTTCGTCGTTGCGCGGCGCGAAGACCATCGGCAGCACGTCGTAGATCGGCGCAAGCGTGGCTCGGCCCGCATCGTCGAAGATCAGCGCGTAATTTCCGAGGTGAGCATCCGTGTTGCCGATCGCTGCAGAGAACGCGTGCACTCGAGCACACGTCTCCACCGATGCCGCATCGACCAAACCTTCAGCGTGAAGTCTGCGCATCACCTCCGGGGCGGGGAGAGACACGTCTCCAAAGCGCTCCATCGAAAGCCAGAAGAGCGTTCCCACTCCGACCCGACCGCCACCATCTTTCCGGTCAAAACGAATGACCATCAGAAGCGTGCGGTCGTGAAGTACCTGTGGCCCCGATAGCGCGGCTGCGACACCCGCCTCTCCCAACACCTTGCCGCAGAGAGCTTCTACACGGAGCAGATCGCTCCAGCGCTGCCCCTGCGGCGAAGAGCGGGGCGGTGAGAATTTGACGATCGCGGATCCATCCTCGGTTTCGACCAAAAGCTTGGGACGCTCACCTCCGAGGGACGAAGGCGCTGTCACCAGGACCGAATCACGCATGGTCTCTTCGATCGCCTCCCGCAAGTCGGGCGACTTGGTCGGCCGCTCGCGGAAGGCGTGCACTGCTTCCTCACCGATCAGCAGGTTCCCCGCGAGGTCGGCGCCGGCCACCGCCAGCGTCCGCAAGACGTCGGTGGCCATCCAGTCTCGGGGGTTGGTTGAAAGCCGAAGGCCCGGCATCCGCACCTGAAGTCGCCGCCCCAGATACCCCGACGGGCACATGTCCCAGAAGATCCACGGCAGTTCGCCTTCGAGCTGATGCCGCCCGAGGCCTAAAAACGGAAAGCCCTCGCGCTCCAACTCGAGCGTGCGCTCGTCGTGCAGCCACTGCCCCAGCCGCTCGACCTGGCCGTCACGAGTGACGCGCGAGATGGAGATGGGCGTGCTCATGACTGATGGTGCCGCTGGACGGCACGAGAGTCCACTCTCTGAAAACGACTCGAGCGGGAACCCGAACAGCTCGAGTTCCCGCCCGAAGGGTGAAGCGTCAGCCGATCAGCCGTTGAAGAGGATGCTCGCGAGAGTGACCCAGATGCCCACGCCGATGGCGGCGACACCCAGCATGCCCTGCTTGGGGCTGAGCTTGGCGAGCGTCTCGTCCATCTTCAGCTGCGCCTGGGGGTTCTTGATGAAGGTCTTCATCGTGCCGATGCCGAGAATCAGACCCAGCGCCGCCTGGAGAATCGAACCGGCCAGCCACGAGACCCACCAGATGGGCCACGTGGAGAGCCAACCGATGTTGAGAACCGCCGAGATGATGCCCCAGATGCCCCAGAGGCAGGACACAGCGCCAATCCAACCCTGGTACGGGGTCAGCTTGGCGATGAGCTCCTTCGCGTCAGGCCGCTTCGCGATGATGAGGCTCGGAACTGCGACGACACCCAGAACGATCAACCAAATGCCATAGACCATAGGAATTTCCCCGCGAATGGTGAAACAGCTCAGAGACTTGCGACGGGGCGGGACCCTACTGGGCGCGGACCGATAGGCTCAGTACTTTTCGCAACCATCAGTTCCCTTCATTGAATTGAT
>JAYTAT010000440.1:0-4110 GCA_043737315.1 Archangium sp. | reverse complement strand
GCCCCGCATCATCGAACGCGCCACCGGCCAGCGGCTGCTGCCCTCGCTGGTAGGCATCACCGCTGAAGGCCACCGGGTGGTGGGCGAAGAGGCGCGGCTGCTCTCGCAGGTCTCGCCCGAGCTGGTGGCCTCGGCGACCAAACGGTTCATCGGCCAGCGGTGGACCCCCGAGCTCGCGGCGCGATCGCGGCTGCTCTACCCGTACACGCTGGTGGCCGGCCCTGGTGAAGACGTGCGCGTGAAGCTGGGCGCGCAGACCCTGCCCATCGTGCAGATCTCGGGCATGTTGTTGTCCGAGCTGCGGGCCGACGCCGAGGATCTCTTCGGCACCGAGGTGCGTAAGGCGGTCATCACGGTGCCCGCGAACTTCACCGATGCGCAGCGAAAGGCCACCCGAGAGGCCGCGGAGATCGCTGGCATCGAGCCGCTGCGCCTGCTCAACGAGCCCACCGCGGCGGCCATGGCGTACGGCTTGAGCCACGGGTTCGCCGGCACCTGCGTGGTGTTCGACCTGGGGGGCGGCACCTTCGATGTCTCGGTGCTCGAGGTGAAAGACGGCGTTTTCGAGGTGCGCGCCACCGCGGGTGATCCGTATTTTGGGGGCGACGACTTCGACAACGTGCTGGTGCAGTGGCTGCTCTCGCACGTGCAAGACGCGCCGTCCCGCGAGCGCGTGACGCACGATCGCATCGCCGTGCAGCACTTGAAGCAGCTGGCCGAGCGGGCCAAACGGGAGGTGTCGACCGCCGAGTTCTCCCGCATCTCGGCGGTGCTGCTGCCCGACACGCGCGGCCGCGGCATTCCGCTCGAGTCGATGCTCACCCGCACGTTCTTCGAAAAGCTGGTGCGGCCGAAGACCGAACACGCCCTGGCCATCGTCGAGCGCGCGTTGCTGGAAGCGAACGTGACCGCCAGCAACATCGATGTGGTGTTGCTGGTGGGCGGCATGACCCGGGTGCCGTTGTTGCGCTCGCTGGTGTCGAAACATTTCGGCAAGGAGCCCGACGCCCGCATCGACCCCGACGAGGCTGTCGCGCTGGGTGCGGCCGTACACGCGGCCGAGCTGGTGGAAAAGAAGGGCCAGACGTTGTTGCTCGACGTGGTCGGCGCGTCGTTGGGCGTGCAGATCGCAGGCGGGTTGGTCAAGCCGCTGTTGCTGCGCAACACCATGCTGCCGTGTCACGCGACTGAAGTGTTCTACCCGGGGCACGATGGGCAGACGGTGGTGCGGGTGCCGGTGGTGCAGGGTGATGGCAAACGCGCAGAGGAGAACACGAGGCTGGGTGAAGTGAAGCTCGGCAACCTGCTCGGCACGTTGCGTAAAGAGCACGCCATCGAGGTGACCTTCGCGATGGACACCGAAGGCATGCTCCAGGTCAGCGCGGTGGATCGGTTGTCGGGGCAGAGCGAAGTGGTGAAGGTGGACGCCCGGATGGATCTGCCCACGAAAGAAGCCGACGCCCTGGCAGCTCAAGAAGAAGCGCACCGGGCCGAACAGTCGTCGGTCGACGCGCAAGAGCGAAGGAGAAGCCGGCACGCGCGGCGGGCGCTGCATGGGACGCTGGTGTCGGTGCGCAAGGTGCACCGAGAGCTGCAGGTGCTGGCGTACGACCCCGAGCAGGTCGATGCGAAGACGCTGGCTGATCAGCTCGCGACAGCGATCGTCGATGCCGAAGTGACCGAGTCGTCAGGCACGCTGGAAGAGGTCGAGGCGGCCACGCAGCGCCTGATTGAGCTGCTCGCCTAGCCTGATGCACCCAGGCCCCCTGAGGGGGCGAGGCAGACAGTCAGACCGTGGCGAGCTTCTGGTTCAGCTCACCCAGCTCGAGCTTGAGCTGCGCATCCGACTCTTTGAGGTTCTCGATCTTCCGCACCGACGTCAGCACCGTCGAGTGGTCCTTGTTGAATCGTTTGCCGATCTCCGGCAGCGACGCAGCAGTCAGCGTGCGGCACAGGTACATCGCCACCTGCCGTGCATGCGCCACGTGTTTGACCCGGCGTTCGCCCCTCAGCTCGTCGACCGCCAGCTTGTAGTACCGCGCCACTTCCCGCTGAATGGCCTCGGTATCGAGCGCCTTCTGCGCGGGGATCATGTCGGCCAGCACCTGCGCGCACATCTCTTCCGTCAGCGGCTGCCCGGTGAGCGCATGCACCGCGGTCACCTTGATCAACGCCCCTTCGAGCTCCCGAACGTTCCGCGCCACGTGTCGGGCGATGAAGTGGGTCACCTTGTCGGTGAGGTTGACCCCGTCGGCCGCGGCCTTCTTCTTCAAAATCGCCACGCGCGCTTCGAAGTTCGGCTCGTGCACGTCGGTGATGAGGCCCATCGCGAAACGCGACCGCAGGCGATCCTCGAGCCCGGGAATCTCGGAAGGCACGGTGTCAGAGGTCATCACCACCGCCTTGCTCATCTGGTGGAGCGCGTTGAACGTGTAGAAAAACTCGTTCTGCGTCTCCTGCTTCTTCCCGAGGAACTGGATGTCGTCGATGAGGAGCACGTCGCACTCCTCGCGGAAGCGGCGGCGGAACTCGGTCATGCGCTGGTCGCGCACCGACTCGATGAACTGGTTGGTGAACTCTTCGCTCGACAGGTACATCACCCGCGCGCTGGCGTTGCGCGAGACGATGCGGTTGCCGATGGCGTGGAGCAGGTGCGTCTTGCCCAACCCCGTTCCGCCGTAGATGAACAGCGGGTTGTAGGCCCGGCCCGGTGATTCAGCCACCGCGTAGGCCGCCGCTGCCGGCAGTTGGTTCGAATCAGAGACCACGTAGCTCTCGAAGGTGAAGCGCTCGTGGAGGCGGGCCGGCCGACGCAGCTGTGAGACTGGCGGTGCGGCAGGCAAAGGCGCCGACACTTCGCCCTTCTCGACTTTTTGCCAGAGCACTTTGACCGCGTGGCCGATCACCCGGGTCAACGCCCCGCCCATCAACTCTGAGTAGTGATCATCTACCCAATCGCGGAAAAACAGATCCTCGACGCCCAGGGTGAGGGCGCCGCCCTCGTAGGACATCGGCTGCAACTGCATGAGCTGCGAGACCACATAGGGCTGCCCATCATTGCGCAGCTGCTCAAGTGCGTTCTGCCAAAGGTTGCGCGCACTTACCGTCGAATCGGCCATGTCGACGACACCAGGAACCAAGAAGAGTTTTGCAACGGAACGACGGAGCGAGGCGGGAGGGGGAGCCTCATACACACGGGCGATTTTGGTGATCAAGAACTTCTCGAAAGGCAAAGCGTCGCGCGGGGTTGCGCAGGCTGGCCTGACCTGTGGAAGCCGATCACCATCCCCTTTGCCCGAAAGTCGCGTCACGCCTCGGTAACGTGACTGGGTGTACGGGTTGCGCAAAAGTGGGGGCCTCGAGCCCACCCCGTCACTTTTCCACACTCTCCACAGGGTGAAGGAGGGGGTTTCCCACAGACTCCACAGCGTTCTCCACAGGCTGTAGAGAGGGGTTTCAAGCAGGGACTCACCGTTTCACCGGAGGCCCTCTGATCGTTCAGTTCTTGACGAGCCGCGAGCGGGGGGAATAAGGGCCACCCGTCTCGGGCGTAGTTGCACCGCTCCCGTGTTTCCCGTCATTCAGTTCTGGAAGGAGCCACTTCGTGGCCAAACGAATTCCGACATTTCAGCCGTCCAAGGTGAAGCAGAACCGCGCGGTCGGCTTCCGCAAGCGCAACAAGACCAAGGCGGGTCAGGCGATCATCAAGAAGCGCCGCGCGAAGGGCCGCAAGCGTCTCGTTGGCAAGGCGTACTCGAAGTAATTCGTGCCCGCCGAGGCGGACCAGCCGAAGCAACACCCCTTCTCCTTTCCCAAGGAGATACGTCTTCGCCGGCGCAGTGAATTTCTGCGCGTGCAGGACAAGGGGCACAAAATCACGGCTGACTGTCTACTGTGCCTGGTGCTCCCCAATGGAACACCGGGTCGACTCACGCGGTTGGGGCTCACGGTCTCCACCAAGGTGGGTCCATCGGTGGTTCGCAACCGCATCCGTCGACGGCTCCGAGAGCTGTTCCGGGTGCGGAAAGCCAGCCTTCCTCAGGGGCTCGACATGGTCTTCATCGCCAGAAGCAGCGCACGAGAGGCCGATTGGCCTCGCATCGTTCGGGC
>JAYTAT010000439.1:0-4116 GCA_043737315.1 Archangium sp. | reverse complement strand
CCTCCATCACCTGCGCTTCGTTGAGCACGCGCCGGCCCAGGCCGGTGAGCGTCAGCCCCGCCGCGGTGCGATCGAACACCGCCGCGCCCAGCCGGCCCTCCAACGCCGCCACCCGCCTGCTCACCGTCGACTGCTGCTGGTTGAGCTTGCGGCCCGCCGCGCCGAAGCCGCCCTGCTGCGCGGCCGCCAGAAAGAACCGCAGATCATCCCAGTTCAACCCTTCATGCATGATTGCATGTGTCTCATGCATTTATCGCAGGGGCCATGAAGCAGCCCTGTTGACTATTCAAAGACCATGACCACCATGACCCTGTTGACTGCCCACCCCGTCGAAGATTCCTTCAACACCTCGCTCGCAGCCGCCTGGCGGCGTGGGGCCGAACGTGCGGGCACCACCGTGCGCCACTTCGACGTCAACACCCTGCGCTTCGACCCCATGCTGCGCCACGCGTTTCGGGGCGTGATGCCCGACGAGCCCGACCTCGCCCGGGTGCGCGCTTCGGTGGCCGCCTCGTCGCACGTCACCTGGGTGTTCCCCACCTGGTGGGTCGGCCTTCCCGCGGTGATGAAGGGCCTGGTCGACCGACTGCTGCTCCCCGGCTGGGCCTTCAAGTTCGAGGGCAAGGCGCTGCCCACCGGGCTGATGGCCGGCAAGTCGAGCCGCTACATCACCACCATGGACAGCCCGAGCCTCTGGTACCGGCTGGGCCACCACGACGCGCTCGCGGGCAGCTTTGGCCGGGGCACGCTGGCGTTCTGCGGCTTCGCGCCCATTGCCCGCACGCTGGTGTTCGACGTGCGCAAGCTCGACGCTTCGAAACGCGCCCGCTGGGTGGCGAAGGTGGAAGAAGAAGGTGCGCTTGATGGCTTTCGCGAAGTGCGCCCGCCGAAATTGCCGCCGAATCGTCAAGTGAACTGACGTCGCGGCCCAGAATCACCCAGTCGAGCACGGCCGACACAGTGGGTATGACTCGTGTCTTCTGGCTGGCGATGGCAGCGCTGTGTGTCTCGTGCGGAATCTCTCGAGCCGAGCTCTCGAACGCCGACGACCTCGAGGTCTCGACGGCCGAGGGTGAGCTGCGCACCAACACGTCGTCGGCCAAGGTGGTCGTGTATTCGAACAACCTCGAGAACATGCTCTTCGACTGGAAGGATCTCGTGCACGACATGGGCGAAGACGAGCTGCGCCCCGACCTCTTCCTCGTGCAGCAGGTCAGTGGCCGCCGCGGTCTCGATCGCCTGATGGGCTTCATGAAGACGCGCCTGGGTGTCGACTACGACGGCCGCGTCGCGCAGAACCAGCCCACCGACGACCGCTTTGGAGGCGAGGTGCTCCCGCGCCCGAAGGTCACCACCGGCGTGGTGTGGCGTTCGGCGCGTTTCGACTTCGTCAGCCAGGACAGCTGGATGCCCTTCGGTACCGGTTTTTCGGGGCGCCCCCAGACCTGCGACGAGCGCTCGAACAACTCGGGCTACGAGTCGATTCGCGTGAAGTTGTTCGACAAGCTGGCGAAGAAGCACGTGGTGGTGATCAGCCTGCGCCACTGGACCTGGGAGCCCTGCTCGGCCCAGAACATGACCGAGCTGGTGAGCGGCAAGATGGGCGGCGTCAACGAACACCCAGGCCTTGGCCCTGCGGCCGATCTCGCCATCGTCGGCGGCGACTTCAACGACCACCCGGTCGATGGTGAGGGCCGGTACGCGTGCTGGTACCGGCAGACGGTGCGCAACATCGGTGAGGCCAACTGCGCAAACGACGTCAGCCACGGCTTGACCGACCCGCTCTTCGAAGCCTGCGGTGGCGAGCGCGCCTGCGTGAACCGTCGAGAGGGCATCGACTCGCTCTTCGTGCGCCGCGCCGATGGCCAGCCGGTGAAGACCGCCCACTTCGACATCATCAGCTGGGACGATGCGAACCGCGCCAGCGTGCAGTCGACGGGCTCAGACGGCCCCTCGAACCTGGAGAGCCGCGACGGGTATCGCGATGTGGCCGACCGGTACTCGGGTCACATGGCCCGCCGCGGCCACTTCTTTTACGAGTAACCAGAGCGCCCCCCTTGACAGGCGGTGGTCTTTTGTCGCACATGCACCCACCATGCGCTCTTTGCCCCTTGCCCTCCTCGTCGTGTCGTTCGGTTGTGGTGTGACGTCGAGCGACGCGGTGGTGAACGACGTCGATGACGTGGTGGCCGACGACAGCTTCGAGTTGTCGACCACGAAGGACACCTTTCTCATCGCGCGCCGCGACGACCGCAAGTGCGTGTCTCCGATGTGTGGTGGCTACTGGGTCAAAGACCTCAACAGCACCATGCAGCAGCGCTACGTGAGCGGCTTCGACTTCACCGGCTCGGGGCTGAGCGACGAAGTGCAGGGTCAGGTCGCGACAGCGCCCGACAACGAGCTGGTGCTCTACGGCCGTCTCGGGCCCAAAGAGAACCGCTTCGACACGCGGCCGCTGAAGGTGCTGCTGGCCTACCGGGGGTTGCCCGGCCAGGCATTCGCCGCCGACGACAAGTTCTACCAGGTGCTCCCCTCGCGCATCGCCTGCATCACCACGCCCTGCGCGAACCTGTCTACCACGCGCGTCAATCGCACCACGGGCCACACCATGGCCACCGACATCGACGTGAGCGAGGCGCTGGGCACCCTGGTGGAGGAGCAGTGGGTGCACAACCGCGTGCTGCTCGGCCGCGGCATCGTGGCGGGCAAGGTGGTGCGCAGCAACGGCCACGTCACCGTGACGGCGCGCCAGGTCTTCGTCGAGCTGCCCGACCGCACCGTGAGCTGCCCCAAGATGCCTGAGCCAGTGTGCGCGTCGACCGAAGTGCCCGCGTATGAACGCACGGCGAACCGATGCGCGGTGCCGTCGGGTTGCACGCTGCCGATGTTCTGCGCGGCCTTCGTGCCGGCGTGCGACGACGGGTACTCCACCGTGAGCTGGCAGAACGGCTGCACGCGTCACGCGTGTGAGCCCACCTTCCTTCAGTAGCCGGTGGTTCGAAGCGGAGCTGGGCAAAGTCAGCGCCCCGGCTCACCCAGGGGCCCGTACGAGCTGGTGGTGGGGTGGATCGATGCGGGGCTGGTCGAGAGGTGATGACCGTTCAGCCACCAACCTGCGAGCGCGAGCCCGGCCACCGCGAGACCGGCGGCCACCCATCTCGCCACACGCCGGCGCGCGTCGCCCATGTTGAAGGCCGCCGTCTGTTCACCTGACAACATCATCAAGTGAGGTGAGCTCGGCCGCGACGGCGATATCTGCTGGCGGGTGATGGCCGTGTCACCATCGCGCTCGGTCAAACTGCGCAGGAAATTCTGCAGGTCTGAGCGGCCCGCGATGGGCAGCACGGTGCGCTGCAGGTCTTCCAGGGCGTGCAACATCTCCTGCGCCGAGGCGAAGCGGTCGTCGCGTCGCTGGCTCATCGCCTTGAGCACGATGGCGCACAGCTGCGAAGGAATGCCGGGTCGCGCGAGCGCTTCGGGGTTGAAGCGGCACTTCGAGACCAGCGAGACCACTTCGAGATCGTTCGGCGCGGAAAACGGCGGCGCATCGGTGAGCAACGCGAACAGCAGTGAACCCACCGAGAACAGATCGCTGCGCGCGTCGAGTGGGTCGCCGATCGCCTGTTCGGGCGACATCCACGCGGGTTTCCCCCGGGTGCGGCCCAAACCGGTGCGCGCGAGGCGGGTGCGTGCCCGGGCGATGCCGAAGTCGATCAGCTTCACCTCGGCGTGTGTCGAGAGCAGCACGTTGTTGGGGCACACGTCGCGGTGAACGATGCCCAGCGGCTGCCCTTCTTCACTGCGTTCATGGGCGTAGGCGAGGCCCCGGCAGATCTCCGCCGCGATGTAGACGGCCAGAGAAGGCGGTAGGGGCATGCCCAGGTCACGCGCGCGTTTCATCACCTGCAGCAGCGGCCAGCCGTCGACGAGCTCGAGCACCAGGAAGTAGCGGCCCTGGGCCTCACCCAGGTCGAGCACCTCGACCAGGTTCGAGTGGTGCAGCTGCATCGCCAGCCGTGCTTCATCGAGCAACATCTCGCGGTAGTCAGCGTCGGCGTAGAGTTCGGCGCGAATGCGCTTGAGCACCACGGGGCGCTTGAACCCGGCGGCGCCGAG
>JAYTAT010000438.1:0-4118 GCA_043737315.1 Archangium sp. | reverse complement strand
CGCCCAGTACTTCAACTTCGTGTCGACCAGCGGAACCAACGCATCGAGGTGTTGCTGGCCAAGGCCAGCCCCGAGCCGAAGCTGCGCCAGATCGCCGCCCAGGTGATCCTTCAGCCCCAGGTAGGGCTGGAGGAAGAGCTCGTCACCGGTGAGCAGAAAACCCCGCTGGCTCGTCTCGGCGTCCACCAGCGCGGCGCTCAGCTCGTTGCTGAGACGCAGCAGCGCGTTGTTCCGCTGGCGCGCCTCAGCGGTCGCCTTGAGCTGCTGGAAGGTCAGGAGCGGAATCGCGACCACCACGGCGACCGCCACGGCCACACCGATGAGCCAGCTGACGGGCTTGTTGGTTGCGGTCATGAACACACCTCTCACGAACGAGGGGCTGTGACACGGCCCATTTTGGGGGAGCCGCTCGACACGGGATAGCTCGATCGCGGTCGACTTCGCGCTGACTCGACACAAACGACGGGCCAGCTGGGGATCTCAGGCCTGCGCTCGACGAGCTTGCGCTTCTTTCAAGCGGTCTCTCGGAAGGCGGCAACGATGCGCAGCGCGCGCTGGCCAAAGCGATTCACGCGCTGCTTCGGGCTCAAGAGTTCGAGAATTTCAGGCCGACGATGCAGAGGGTCCGGGGCTGATTCACCTCAGGGCGCCTGGCGCCGAACCTGGAAGGTGCTCGGGCCGAGGAAGAGCGCGTCCTCGCAGCCGGTACCGCTCACTCCAACCGTGCCGTCGAGCGAGTCGTCCATCGCGTCCGGGTCGGTGTTGCGCCACTGCGCCACCGAGCCGGTGAAGGTCAGCTCCCAGAGCTGGTTCTTGCTGGAGTCGACGGTGTCGCTCGAGTCGATCACCACCAGCCCGCTGCCCGCCGCGGCCCACGCCCGGAACGAGCCCTGCTGCGACGGCCAGGCGCCCTGGACGGCGATCGATCGCACCACGCCGGTGGTGACGTCGATCGCCCAGATGCTCGGCTCGCCCACGCCGGTTTGTGGGTTCGACCCGCCGATCACCCACACCTCGTTCTCGCGGGCAACCAACCCTGGCTTCGACCGGGGCGAGACGTCGCCCAACTTTCTCCACGCCAGGCTGGTGAGGTCGAGCGCCCAGACATCGCTCAGGCCGGTGGTGCCATTGGTGGATCCACCGGCGATGATCAGCTGGCCGTTGAGCACGATCGCCGAGTGGCCGCTGCGCGCCGCGGGCGGCGTTCCGGTGGTCAGTTCCGTCACCGCGAAGGTCCCGAGGGCGATCGCGAAGACCTTGTTCGTGGGGACCCCCGCGTTTTGCCCGCCAAACAGGAGCACCCGGTTGTTCGCGGGGTCGAGGGTGAGGGTGTGGGAACTTTGGGCGCTCTCGGCCCCGGGGGGCAGCGCCGCCAGGACGGTCCAGCCGCGGGTGGGCGGGTCGAAGAGGTAGAGCTTCGTCGAGACAGTCGCGAGCACCCGGCCATCCGGCAGCCGCGCTGCCGCGGTCGGCCGGGACAGCGGCGGTAGAGAACCCGAGGTCACGAATGGCATCGAGACCAGCTCCGAGCCCCTGGCGAGGGACAGGATCGCCATCTCGCCGTTGGAACTGTCGAAGACCTGCGGGTAGCGCGGGTCGGTGGCGAACGGACGGGTGCCGACGGGCGGTCTGTTGAGATCGCCGATGAAGCTCCAGCCGTTCGTCTGGAGGTTCGCCTCGAAGAGAATTTGGCGTTGGGTCGGGAACCCCATGATCATCTCCATGCGGCTCGAGGTCACCAGCAGCCGGTTGTTGAACTTGTCGAAGGCCAGGTACGGTCGCTGAGCGGAATCGGGCGGCGCCACCGGGGCCGGTCCCATCCCGGAGATCGCGATCTCCGTCCAGCCTGGATCCAGCGCGCCCCGCGACTTCACCCGCGCAATCCACTGGGGCATCCCCGTCGCGGTGACCTGATACGCGCCGACCCCCAGCCAGCGGTGGTTGGGCGAGTCGTAGAGCGGGAACTCAGAAAAGGGGTTGCCCGGAAGCAGGGTCCCCCACACCGCCTGGTTTTCGCTGATCGTGATCGGCTGGATCCCGTTGCCACGCGAGGCGGCGAGCTGATTGCCGAGAACGCCGAGTTCCCGCATCAGCGGGCCCCCGGCGTCGATCGTGCCGGCCGAGGCGTGGCGGGTGAAGTGCACCCCGCCATTGGTGAAGGCGAAGCTCTCGACCTCGTATCGGTACGGATTCGTGGCCAAGATCAGGGCGTACGAGCGGCCGCTGACCGGATCGAAGGTCGAGGCGGTGACGGAGCCGGTCGGGATCTCGCCCGTCACCGGTAGCGCCTCGACGAACGCGCTGGGGCCGCCATCGGGCTGAGTGGTCCCGGCACCCACCAGGCGCACGGTGACGAGGGACTTCATCGAGGAAGAAACGCTCGACGGCCAGACGAACAGCCGACGGGTCTGTGGATCGATGAAGCCCGAGGTTGGGCCTCTGCCGGGGGAGGAGGCCGCGAACCGGCCATTGAGCTGCTCGAGCCGCGCGGGGAGGGTGCAGGTGATCAACCCGTCGCCACCGCCATCACCGGCCACCGCGCCACCGCCGGATCCGCCGCCAGCGACTTCGGCAACCCCGCCCCCGGAGCCTCCGCCCTCCCCCCCGCCGCCGAGGCCTCCATCGGTGAGCCCCGGAGCAGGACAACCAAGAGACAGCAACAGCCCCATCGAGATCCCCAGCTTGCGCATGGCGCTTTGGTGGCGATTGCGATGTCCCACATTCATCTGGGGTCGAGAAAGGGAGCGCCCAACGAGGGCAGGACGTGGAGGCGCTTCGGGCTCGCAACGCGCCTCTCGAGTTCGGCTGTATGTCTTCCTTTGACTGCGCCGCGCGTGGGCCGGCCCGTCACCCCGGGTCTTCGGCGCCGTCGCTCAGGCAGGGACGTCGAAGTGGCCCGTGCGGACCATCTTTTTGTTGATGAACTGCTGAATACCCAGCTCACCCAACTCGCGGCCGTAGCCGGAGTTCTTGATGCCCCCGAAAGGCAGCTCTGCATCAGACCAGTCGAGGTTGTTGATGAACATCATGCCGGTGTCGACACGACTGGCGATGCGTTTGCCTCGCTCGACATCTTTCGTGAAGACCGAACCGCCCAGCCCGAAGTCGGAGTCGTTGGCGAGCGCGACCGCCTCATCGTCGTTCTTGACTCGAAACATCATCGCCACCGGGCCGAAGAACTCGTGTCGGAAGGCGGGGTTCGAAGGCTTGATGTCGGTGAGCACCGTCGGCTGCATGAACCACCCGGGCCTGTTCATTCGCTTGCCACCCATCGAGACCCTCGCTCCGTGCGCGACTGCCAGCTCGACTTGCTTCACCAAATCGGTGAGCGCCGGCTCGCTTGAAAGAGGGCCGAAGGTCGTCTTCTCGTCCATCGGGTCGCCTGCCTTCAAGGCGCTCAAAGCCGCGTGAAACTTCTCGCTGAATGCGTCGGCGACCTTCTCTGCGACGATGAAGCGCTTCGCCCCGCAGCAGGTCTGACCATTGTTGTAAAAGCGACCCCAGACCGCCCATTTCACGGCCAGTTCGAGGTCCGCGTCATCGAGCACGATGAAAGCATCGCTGCCGCCGAGCTCCATCGAAGAGACCTTGAGGTGCTGCCCCGCGCTCGCTGCGATGCGCCTGGCTGCGTCGACGCTGCCGGTCAGGGCGACCCCCTTGATGCGCGGGTCAGCAATCAGGCGCTCTGACTGATCGTGCGTAATGAAGAGATTCGTATAGAGGCCCGCCGGCGCACCGGCCTCGGCCCACAACGCTTCGAAGGCAAGCGCGCACTGAGGCACGATGCTCGCGTGCTTCACCATCAAGACGTTGCCGGCCATCAGGTGCGGCCCGGCGATGCGCGCCAACTGGTAAAAGGGAAAATTCCATGGCTGGACGCAGAAGATTACGCCCAGAGGTGTGCTCTCGAGGTGCGCCTCTCCGTGAGTGGGATTGAGCTTCACGGGGGCCAGGAAGCGCTCCGCATTCGCGGCGTAGTAAGCCAGAATTCGTGCGCTGAAGGCGACCTCGCCCCGGGCTTCGCTCAGTCGTTTGCCCATCTCGAGCGTCATCGTGCGCGCCAGCACTTCGGTGTTCCTGGTCAGCAAGGCGCCGGCCCTGGCGATGATGGCCGCACG
>JAYTAT010000437.1:0-4124 GCA_043737315.1 Archangium sp. | reverse complement strand
GACTGGTCTCCGAGGGGTATCTGGGGCTCTCGCAGACGGTCGCGGCCATCGAGACCTTTCAGGCCAATCAGGCCAAAGACACCGAGCGCCTGCGCGATGAAAAGGGCGTGGAGACGCGCAAGGCCCTCATTCGACTCGCCCGCCTCTACTTCCCCGGGCTGATGGCGGGCCGGCTGCAATCGGGCAAGGACACCGCGGTCAAGGTGCTCGAGTTTGCGCCCGAGGCTGAGAAGCCATTCGTGGCCGACGTGGCGAAGAAGTTCGAAGATCTCAAGGTGCGTTTCGCTGAGTACGAACAGGCGGCGGATCAGGCGTTTCGGCTGCTCGAGTCACCCGCACCTGACTGGGTGAAAGCGAACGCCGCACTCGATCGCCTGCAGCAGATGGAAAACGCGCTCTCGTCGACCATCCGCCTGCTGCACGGCTCGCTCGAGGCGCGCATTCACGAACGCGTGCGGTTGACCCAGGAGCGTGAGCGCCGCACGGGCGTGGCGATCATCTTGCTGCCCGTGGTGGCGATCGGTGTCGGTCTGCTCGCGACGGGGCTGGCCGCACGCAGCTTGAGGCCGGTCAGAACGCTCATCGAAGGTGTCTCGCGCATTCGGCAAGGCGACTACGAGGCGAAGATCGGCGTCGAGGGTGAAGACGAGATCGCCGTGCTCGCGCGCGAGTTCGACGCGATGGCGAAGGCGCTCAAGGAACGCGAAGCCCAGCTGCAGCAGAAACAGCAAGAGCTCATCCGCGCTGAACGCCTCGCCGCGGTGGGCCGGGTGTCCGCGCAGGTGGCACACGAGATTCGCAACCCGCTGTCATCCATCGGGCTCAACGTCGAGATGCTGCAGGATCAGCTCGGCACCTTCGACACACCTGCCGACGCGAAAGAGGCGCGCGATCTCTTGAACTCGGTGATGCGCGAGGTCGACCGGCTCACCGAGATCACCGAGGACTATCTGCGCCTGGCGCGCTTGCCGACCCCGGCGAAGCGGCCTGAGGATCTGAAGAAGATCCTCGAAGAGGTGCTCGGCTTTGCGCGCGAAGAGCTCGAGCGGGCGGGCGTGAAGATCGTCGCTGAGCTGCCGGAAGGGGGGCTTCCCATCTCTGCCGACGAGGGCCAGCTGCGGCAGGTCTTCTTGAACCTCATTCGCAACGCGCGTGAGGCGATGGCCACGGGCGGCACGCTCAAGGTGCGCGCGGGCAGCTCAGGCGCCCTGCTCGACGTCCGCGTCAGCGACACCGGCACCGGCATCCCGCCCGAGGTTCGCGAGAAGTTGTTCGAGCCTTTCTTCACGACCAAGCCGGGCGGTACGGGGCTGGGTCTTTCGCTTTCCCGTCAGATCGTCGAGGCGCACGGTGGCCGAATCGACGTAGACAGCGCCCCGAACAGCGGCACCACCTTTCTCCTGGAGTTTCCCCGCGCGTGAGCTTCTCCGTCTTCAAGGATGTCCTCCCTTCCGGGCTCACCGTCGTCACCATCGAGACACCGCACCTTCACAGCTTGATGGTCGCGGTCTACGTGCGCGTCGGCAGCCGGCATGAAGAGATGAAGAACAATGGCGTGAGCCATCTGCTCGAGCACCTCTTCTTCCGCGGCAGCAAGAGCTACCCCGACTCGGTGCGCATGAACGCGGCCGTCGAGAGCGTCGGCGGCAACTTGAACGGCGTCACCATGCGTGACTCGAGCTACTTCTACACGCCCGCGCACCAGGACGGGCTCGAGGTGCCTCTCTCGGTGCTCGGCGAGATGATGACCCGGCCCCGGTTGGGCCATCTCGAGACGGAAAAGCGAATCATTCTCGAAGAGATGCTCGACGAGGTCGATGAACGCGGCCGCGATGTCGACGTGGACAATCTGTCGAAGCGGGTGCTCTACGAGGGCCACCCGATGTCGCACAAGATCGCGGGCACCATTGAGTCGGTGAAGAAGCTGTCACTGCGCGACGTGCGGAAACACTTTGCGCGCGCGTACGTGGGCGGGAACATCGTGGTCGCGGTGTCGGGGCCCGTAAAACGCAAGCGCGTGGTGAAGGCGACGAAGGAGTCGTTCAGGTACCTGCCGCCGGGGCCTCGGCTGGGCGAGGTGGCTCCGTCTGAGCTCGCGCCCACGGGGCCGCGTTTCAAGTTCGTCACGTTGGATGAGGCGCAGGTCGAGTTCCGCATGAGCTTCCCGACCGTGCGAGAAGATCATCCCGACTCTGCTGGGCTGGGTCTGTTGCGGCGGGTGCTCGATGACGGCCTCTCGAGCCGGTTGCCGCACAACATCGTCGAGAAGCGCGGGCTCGCGTACTCGGTCGGAGCGATGATCGAGTCATTTCACGATGTCGGTACGTTCGAGATCGAGGGCGCGTCGGCCCCTGAGAATCTGGCAGAGGTGTTCGAGCAAGTGCTGCGGACTTTGGGCACGCTGCGGGCGGGGAAGATCAGCCGCGAGGAACTGCGACGCGCGAAGACGCGGTTTGCGATGCAGCTCGATTTCCTTCAGGACTCGCCGGGGGATCTGTGCGGCTGGTTCGGAGCAGGTGAGCTGTACCGGCCGGTCGAGACCTTCGATCAGAAGAAAGAAGAAATAGATCGCGTGACGCTGGCTGAACTGCAGCGACTGGCCCGGAAGTGGCTGTCGGCTGAGCGGATGGTCACGGTGGCCGTGGGGCCGCGGTCGGCGAAGAAGAAGTCTGAGCGGGTGATCACGAAAGCCTCGAAGTGGCTTCGCTGAGGAAGCGTGAGCTAGTGGCCTTTGCCGCGGATGATCTGAATTCCGCCACCTGAAGGCTTCTTCGCCCCACCCTTCGCGAGCCTTGCCTTGATCTTCAGGTACTCCGCGTTCTTCGGATCCTTTCGCAGGGCCTCGTTGATCAGCTTGAGCCCCCGATCCACGTTGGCCCAGGTCTCCGAGTAGTACCGCGCGAGCTGCACCTTCTCTTCAGAGTCGATGTCGTTGTGGAAGAAGAGCATCTCGAGCGTGTCGATGGCCTCCGCTTTGTTCCCCTTCTTGCCCTGAATGCGCCAGATCCGCTTGAGCGCGGGCACGAAGCCCGAGTCGGTCAGCAGCGCAGACTGGTAGTCATTGAGCGCATCATCGAGCCGATCCTGCTCCTCGAGCGCGCGCCCCCGCACGTAGAGCGCACGCGCCCACCGCGGCTCCATCGCGAGGATCTGATCGACCAGCACCTGGGCATCACCACCCTTCCCCTGCAGCAGCCGCGTCTCAGCCAGCAGCGCGAGTGTCTCAGCGTCTTTCGGGTCTTCGTCGACCAACCGCTCGAGCAATGACGCCGCTTCATCCGACCGGCCCAGCTCGTTGAGCACCCGCGCCCGCAACGCCACCACATCGGTGCGCTTGGCATCTTTCGGGTCGACCATGCTGACGTCTTGCTCGGCCTGCTCGAGCTGCCGTTCATTCAAGAAGTACCGCGCGCGCAGCAGCCGGGCCGACGTGAGTGAAGGCGTCTCGACCAACAGCCGATCCATCAACTTGGCAGCGAGCAGCACGTCGCCCTTGTGGAAGAGGATCTCTGCCTCCATGGTCTTCGCGTCGACATCATCGGGGCTGCGCAGCTGAATGCGCTCGAGCGTCTTGAACGCTTCGGTGGTCTTCCCCGAGTGCGCGAGCAGCCGGCTCAGGTTGAGGATCTCAGGGTCGGTCAGCAGGTCGTCATCACGCATCGCCATCAACTCGACAGTGGCGGCCTTCACCTGGTGCATCTTGACCAGCAGCTCCGCGCGCTGCCGGCGGATGCTGGGATCTTTCACCCCCGAGACGGCCTCGGCCTGTTTGAGGGTCAGCGTGGCACCCGCTTCGTTGCCGGCGGCGTTGTAGGCCTCGGCCAACAGCAGGTAGAGGCTCGCGTCTTCGGGTGACACCGAGATGGCCTGCTTGAATTCACGCACTGCCGCGTCAGCCCGGCCGGCAGAAAGTTGGGCCCGGCCCTGCGCCACGAAATCGACCGTGGTTTCGATTTTCTTCCGTTCGCGGGCCTTCTCAGCCTCCTCGCAAGCCAGGAGGGCCAGCGCACCTACGAGCAGGACGGTCAGTCGTCGCATCGAATCACAAAGTACAGATGTTACAGTGCGGGGTCGATGGATCCCTTCGTGCGCAAGCTGGTGCTCAGACTCTTCGACGAGGGCGC
>JAYTAT010000436.1:0-4124 GCA_043737315.1 Archangium sp. | reverse complement strand
GCACCTGGCACCTCGAGCCGCCCTTCCTGGTGTTCGCCACCCAGAACCCCATCGAGCAGGAAGGCACCTACCCGCTGCCCGAAGCCCAGCTCGACCGCTTCATGTTCCTGGTCGACGTGGGCTACCCATCGGCGGAAGAAGAGGTGCAGATCGTCAAGCAGACCACCGGTGGCAAGACGGCCACGCTGACCAAGGTGCTCTCGCCTGAGCAGATTCTGGCGCTGCAAGACCTGGTGCGCCGGGTGCCGGTGCCCGACCACGTGGTGAAGTACGCGGTCGACATCGTGCGTGCGACGCGCCCCAAAGAGCCCGGCGCCTTCGACTTCGTGACCAAGAACGTGGGCTGGGGTGCAGGCCCGCGCGCCAGCCAGTACCTGGTGGTGGGCGCCAAGGCCCGCGCGGTGCTTTCGGGCCGGTTCGCGGCCACCGTCGACGACGTGCGTGCGCTGGTCAGGCCCGTGCTGCGCCACCGGGTTCTGCCCAACTTCACGGCCGAATCAGAAGGTTTGACCTCGGTGAAGTTGATCGATCAGATCGTCGAACGAATCAAACCGGCCTGAGCCTCATGGTGCCCAAGGCGCGGTCCAAAACAGCCCTCGACGTGAGCGGTGCGCACGCGTTCTGCGCGAAGCTGGGCATCAAAAAGGCGCCCGCGGTGGTGAAGGTCAGCGTGCGTTTTCGCGCGCCGCGCCAGGGCAACTACCAGCCGCCTCACTACGAGCTGGTCATCGACTCGACCCAGGAGAGCTGGTGCACCTACCGCAACTACAACATCGCGCCCCGGGCGATCGAGCCGGCCAGCGTGATGGTGCCGGTCGAGATGACCCGCTTCGAGGTGCTCAAGGTCAGTAGAGGAATTGACCGGGCCAAGGTGGAAGCCTGGGCGCGCTCCCTGCTTTCGCAGGGCGGCTGACCAACAGACTGCTTGGCAGCGGGGCCGGTCAGAAAGAGACTGGCCCACGCCATGTCCACTGCTCACCACTACAAGCCCAACGTTCGCGACACCCTCTTCAACCTCTTCGAGTTTCTTCAGATTCAGAAGACCTCGCTGGGCAAAGCGCCCTTCGGCGACATCGACGAAGCGACGGTGCGGCAGACCATCGAGACCATGATTCCGGTGTGCACCGGCATCATGTCGGAGGCCTTCACCGAGGGTGACCGCATCCCCTTGGACTTCAACCCGAAGACCGGCGCGGTCACCATGCCTCCGCTGATGCAGAAGGCGTTCGCTTCGTACTTCGAGACGGGCATGCACCTGCTCGATCTGCCCTCTCACCTCGGCGGCCTGGGCGCTCCCCCGACCCTGGCGTGGGGCACGTTCGAGTTCGTCATCGGGGCGAACCCCGCCGCGGCGTTCTCGTTTCTGGGCAACGTGCTGGCGCGCATCATCGACACCATGGCCACCGAAGAGCAGAAGAAGCGCTTCGTGGGGCCGATGCTCGAGAAGCACTGGGGCGGCAGCATGGTGCTCACCGAGCCCGATGCCGGCAGTGACGTGGGCGCGGCGCGCGCGAAGGCGAAGCTGGTCAAAGACGACGTCTGGCACATCGAGGGTGTCAAACGGTTCATCACCAACGGCGACATCGGCGAGGTGGTGGAGAACACCATTCACCTGGTGCTGGCGCGGCCGGAAGGTGCGGGGCCCGGCACCAAGGGCCTCTCGATGTTCATCGTGCCCAAGTTCCTGGTGAACGCAGACGGCTCGTTGGGTGAACGCAACGGCGTCTACTGCACCAACCTCGAGAAGAAGATGGGCCTCAAGGCCTCGGCCACCTGCGAGATGACCTTCGGCGACAGCACGCCGGCGGTCGGTTGGCTGGTGGGCAACGTGCACGACGGCATGCGCCAGATGTTCCACGTCATCGAGCACGCGCGCATGGCAGTGGGGCTCAAGTCGATGGCCACCTTGTCGACCGCGTACTTGAACGCGTTGTCGTACGTGAAGGAGCGCAAGCAGGGCGCCGACCTGAAGAGCGCGCGTGACAAGAACGCGCCGCGCGTCACCGTCATCCACCACCCCGAAGTCCGCCGCATGCTGATGATGCAGAAGTCGCACGCCGAAGGCATGCGCGCGCTCATTCTGTTCAACGCCTCGCTGCAGGATCAGGTGGAGCTGCTGGGTGGCCACAAAGCACCCGAGGCCGCTGAGCCCAACGCGCTCAACGACCTCATCCTTCCGCTCATCAAGGGGTACTGCAGTGAGAAGGTCTACGACCTCTTGAGCCTCTCGCTGCAGTGCTACGGCGGCTCGGGCTACCTGCAGGATTACCCGGCGGAGCAGTACATCCGCGATCAGAAGATCGACTCGCTCTACGAGGGCACCACTGCGATTCAGGCGCTCGACCTGCTGATGCGCAAGGTGGCCAAGGACGGCGGCGCGACGTTGCAGGGGCTGCTGGGCCGCATCTCGCAGACGCTTACGACCAACGAAGGGGGCGATGGGCTGAAGGCCGAACGCGCTTCGTTGGGCGAGGCGCTGGGTCACCTGCAGGCGGGCCTGGGCTCGTTGATGGAAAAGCTGGGCGACTCGGTCTACCACGTGGGTCTGCAGGGCAATCGGGTGCTCTACTCGTTGGCCGAGGTCGCCATCGGTTGGTTGCTGGTGCGTCACGCGGCGGTGGCCATCGAGAAGGCGAAGACGGCCACCGGCCCCGACGTCGCGTTCTACGAAGGCAAGATCGCCTCGGCGCGCTTCTTCTGCGCAGAGGTGTTGCCCAACACGGGCTTCGCGATGCAGCAGGTGCAGAAGAGCTCGTTGGCCATCATGGAAGTTTCAGAAGAAGCCTTCTGAACCCAGGGGTGAGCGGCCTCTCCTTGACGGCGCAGGGAGAGGTTTCTGCTACCGGGGCGGGCTGACGCCGTCATGCGCGAGCAACCATTCCTCGAAGCAAGGTGCCCAGCGCTGAAGAAAACGCCAATGCTCGACGAAGCGGGCCACGATCTGATCAGGTGAAAGTTGCCGCAGCGCACTGCAGCTGCGACTGACCGCCCGCTCATGAATCTGTGAACACCCCGCCGCCGCAGTGGCCACGGTCCGCTCCAGCTCCTCCACCAACGCCCGCTCAGGAAACCCTTCCACCCCGGGATCCTCAATCATCAGCGGAAACTCAACGCTGCGATCCGCACACGTCACCCGCAGCGTTCCCTCCACGCGCTGACCCCGCAGCGCGTTTTCCAACTCGAAGGTGCGCGTGGCCGAGTCGTCCTTCCGCTTCTGCGAACCGGGCGCTCCACACCGCACCGTCAACATCGCGCTCAACCCCGCAGCCAGCACAGGCAGCTCGGGTTGAGCCGCTTTGCAGCTCCACCGCGCAGTCTCCCACCGGCCGACGCCCCCGAGCTCCGGCGCCTCTGGGCCACCGAACTCGGCCGCCAACCTCAGATGAAGCCACGCACTCGAAGGCGGTGCACCTTTCGCGCGAGCGAGGTGATGGGCCTGCGCCGCCTGCCGCAGCTTCTCCACCTGCGCACTGACCGCCGGCAGCACCCGAAACAGGCTCGCGAGCTGCGCCGCGTGCCCGGGCTGCTTCGCGGCAAGGGCCGCCTCGACCTGCGGCCACAGCTGCGTGCGTAACGTTTCGAGCATGAGGCGCGCTTCGGTGCGAGCGGGGCCGGGAGTGGAAGGCAACAACGAGAGCACCTCTGCCGCGCGACGCGCCCGTGCCGCAGGCTCGAAGGTGGCCGCCTCATCGAGACACGCGCGCGCCGCGGCATCGGGCGAAGCGGGGGGATGCTCGAGCACGCACCGCAGCTGCGCGCACGGACTGTGTTCGTCGCACAGGGTGGCGGGCGCATCGGGCGCTGTGCCCAGGGTGTCCGGCGGCTCGACCTTCAACTTCGCGCGTTCGAGCTCATCCCTGCGCTGGGCGCCCTGCGCATGGCCTTGCCGGGTGGCCCTGACCCGCGCCTCGATGAGCAACGGCTCGAGCTGAACGAGCTCCTCACCCAGGGCAGCGGTCATCAACGCGCGCAGGTCTTCTGGGCGATAGGTCGCGCTGAGTGCATCGAGCTCCAGCTGCACCGCTTCGACCCCGCGCTCTTCCCGCAAGGTCAGAAAGCCCGAGATCACCTTGCGAGCGCAGGTACGCCGCGCATTGTTGAGCCGCGACGACTCGCGCACCAGC
>JAYTAT010000435.1:0-4132 GCA_043737315.1 Archangium sp. | reverse complement strand
CGAGCACCCACGGCGGCGGGTTGGCGATGTGTTTGAGGCCGCGGAACAGCAGCGTGCCCGGCGCATCACCCGGGCGGAAGGGAGGCAGATCGCTCTCGGGCGCCGACGTACCCAGACCCATCACCGCCGCGCGCTGTTCACGCGTGAAGCTGGTGACCCCGACCGCAGGGGGAGGAGGCGGGGGAGGCGCATCTTCGCCATCCAGGCCCGTGACCCTGTCCATGTCGCAGTCGTCGAACTCGAGCTGCTCGAGGCCGGTCGCTTTGGTGAAGTCGCAGCGCAGCAGCTTGAGCTTCTCGAAGGTCGCACCCTCGAGGTTCGCCCCGCGGAAGTCGCAATCCTGCAGGCGGCCGCCGTGGAAGTAGGCCCCGGAGAGGTCGGCCTCTTTGAAGCTGACCTTCGACAGGTCACATTTTTCCCACTCGGTGCCGACCAACGTCAGCCCCGACAAATCGGCGTTGGCCGAAAACAGCTGGGGGAACGTGGCCCCCGTGTGATCCAGCGGAACCTTGTTGTCCTTGCGCAGCTGGTTCCATTGCTTGGACCCCGACTTGAGCAACTCCTCGATGCCGACCTGCTTTCCCATGCGGCGTCTTCTATCGGTTGGCTTCGGCACCTTCCACAACTGCGTTCCGCTGAGATACAGGCATCCTCGAGATGCTCGAGTACAAGGTCACCGACGACCACACCGGGGTGCGCCTCGACAAGTTCCTCAAGAAGACGCTGGCCAGCGTGCCGTTCAGTCATCTGTTCAAGATGATCCGGGTCAAGAAGATTCGGGTGAACGGCAAGCGGGCCAAGCCGGAACAAGAGCTGGCCGCAGGCGACGTCATCACCGTACGCGGCACCGACGAGCAGCTCCTGGGAGACAGGGAGCGAAAGCCGCCCCCGCCCCCTCCGGTCGACCTCTCGGAGCTCGACATCATCTACGAGGACGACTGGATCCTCGCGCTCAACAAGCCCTCTGGCATGGCCGCCCATACCGGCAGCGGCATCACCGGGGGCACCGTGGTCGACGTGGTGCGCGCCTACCTGGGCAACAAGGCCGAACGAAACGGCTTTTCCGCCAGCCCCGCCCACCGCCTGGATCGCGAGACCTCGGGGGTGATCATCGTGGCCAAACGGCGCCCGGCGATGGTGCACTTCACCGAGGTCTTCACCGAGCACAAGGCCAAGAAGCGCTACCTCGTGCTGGTGAAGGGCAAGCTCCAGAACCAGACCGGGCTCATCGATCTGCCGCTTCAGGAGCACCAGCAGACCGCCGAATCACGCGAGCGGCGCGGGGTGAACATGCAAGAGGCCCGCACGCGCTATCAGGTGGTGTGTCAAACCAGCCACGCGGCGTTCGTGCAATGCACGATTGAAACTGGCCGGACTCATCAGATTCGGCGACATTTCGCCTCGATAGGCCACCCGGTTGCGGGGGACCCGAAGCATGGGGACTTTGCGTTCAACCGGGAGGCAAAGGCACAGTGGGGCCTGAAACGGCTCTTTTTGCACTCGACGCGGCTCGAGTTTCCGCACCCCGAAGACGGGCGGAAGATGGTGGTTGAAGCGAAGCTCCCGGAGGATCTCGTCGATGTGCTCAAACGCTCAGGCCTCGACCGACCAGCGCCTTCGGGGGACGCATGACTGAAGGGAAACTGCTGTTGGTCAACGTGCCCCAGAAGCGATGGTGGAAGCGGTTGTTCAAGCTGTTCGGCTTTCTGCTCCTTACGGGGGCGACGGCCGGGGTCATGGGCTACGGCTTCGTGACCTGGAAGTACTCACAGGGGCTGCCCGACATCCCCAAGGTCGACGCGTACCGCCCGCCCATTCTCACCGAGGTGTACACGGTCGATGGCGTGCTCGCGGGCGAGTTCTACAACGAGCGGCGCAAGGTGGTGCCGTACGAGCGCATTCCCAAGCGCCTGGTGCAGGCCTTCATCGCCGCCGAAGACGCCGACTTCTTCGATCACTTCGGCATCGACGTGGTGGGCACCGGCCGCGCGGTCTTCAAGACCGTCATCAAGAAGGTCACCGGCAAAGGCAAGGTGCAGGGCGGCTCGACCATCACCCAGCAGACCGCCAAGGCGGTGCTGATCAGCGCCGAGGGCTACAAGGAATCCACCGCCAAGACCATCAAGCGCAAGATCCGTGAAGCGCTGCTGGCCCGCCGGTTGGAAACCGAGCTGACCAAAGAAGAGATCCTCTATCTCTACTTGAACAACGTCTATCTGGGTCACCACAGCTACGGCGTGCAGTCGGCCGCCGAGAACTACTACCGCAAAGACGTGAGAGACCTGACGCTCGCCGAGATGGCGCTGCTCGCCGGTCTTCCGCAGGCGCCCTCGAACTACTCGCCGTTTCGCGACGCAGAGAAGGCCCGCAAGCGCCGCCAGTACGTGCTCGGTCAGATGCAGGAAAAGGGCATGATTTCCCCAGCCGAGTTCGACGAGGCCTCAGCGGCCGAGGTGAACGTCTACCCGGTGGAAGACATCTTTCATCAGTTCGCGCCGTACTTCACCGAAGAGACCCGCCGCGACGTGGTCGATCGCTACGGCAACAAGGTGCTGCTCAACGATGGTCTCAAGGTCTTCACCACCATGGACAGCGAGCGTCAGCGCGCCGCGCAAGAGGCCGTGCTGTGGGGCTTGCTGGCGGTGGACAAGCGGCAGGGCTACCGCGGGCCGGTGATGCAGCTGGTCACGAAGGCCGAGCAGGACAAGTTCGTCGAGCGCGGCAAAAAGGTGCTGGGCGGCAAGGCGCTGGTGCCCGATCACCTGTACATCGGCCTGGTCACTTCGCTCGCGAAGGATCTCTCGAGTGCCGACATCGCCATCGGAGGCGTGAACGCCAAGCTGCCCGCGCTCGGCATGCGCTGGGCGCGTGAGGTGAACGGCGAGCGGCATTACCCCTCGGTGCTGATCAACAACGTCAAGCCGCTCAAGGTCGGCGACGTGCTGATCGTTCGTGCGGTCAAAGACAAGAAGAGCCTCACCGACGATCGCGAAGCGTGGAGCGATTCGCTGGCCGCCGACGTTCCCGAAGGCGTGCCGCTGGTGCGCCTGGAGCAGGAGCCCGAGCCGCAGGCCGCCATCGTGAGCATCGACCCGCAGCGCCAGTACCTCACGGCGATGGTGGGCGGCTACGACTTCGACGCCAACGAATTCAACCGCGTCTTCCAGGCGTGCCGTCAGCCCGGCTCGAGCTTCAAGCCGATCGTCTACGCAGGCGCGCTCGAGTTGATGGGGTGGACAGAGGGCACCGTGATTCTCGACTCGCCCATCGTCTACGACGACCCCGAGAATCAGAACCGCTGGAAACCCGCCAACTACGACGAGGGCTTCAAGGGCGAGGTGCTGCTCAAAGAGGCGCTGGTCAACTCGATGAACATCCCCGCGGTGAAGACCTTCATCGAGCTCGCGCGTTTCTTGGGCAAGAAGAACGAGGTCATCGGCATCAAGGCCATCAACGACTTCGCGCACACGCTGGGGTTCTCCACGCCCCTCAACCCCGATTACTCGGCGGCGCTGGGCAGCTCGTGCGTGTACCCCATCGAGTTGGCCAACGTGTACGCCACCATCAACCGGCTGGGCCTCAAGAAGCCGACCTACTTCGTGCGGAAGATCGAAGACCGTTTCGGCCGCATGGTGGAAGACCACACCGCCTACGACGATCCGTGGGCCTCGTTGCAAGACCGCATGGCCGCGGGGTACGCGCGCAGCTTCGAGCCCGGTGAACAGGTGATTTCGCGCGAGACCGCGTACCTGGTGACCGACTTGATGCGCGGCGTGGTGCTGGGCGGAACGGGCGCTGCGGCAGGGCGCCTGGGCAAGCCGGCGGCGGGCAAGACCGGCACCACCAACGACAGCTTCGACGCGTGGTTCACCGCCTTCACCCGCGACCTCGTCACCTCGGCGTGGGTCGGCTACGACATGAATGTGCATCCGCTCGGTAAATACGAGACGGGTGGCCGGGCGGCGTTGCCCATCTGGCTCTCGTACATGACCAGGGCGCTCGATGGCCGCGACCAGCCCGAGTTCTACCCGCCCGCGTCGCTCGAGCTCATTCAGCGCCGCGTCGACAAGAAGACGGGGCGGCTGGCCACGAGCCCTCGCAACTCGATGACGTTGTGGTTCAAGAAGGGCAC
>JAYTAT010000434.1:0-4142 GCA_043737315.1 Archangium sp. | reverse complement strand
AAAGCGCCACCGGTCTCGCGCTCGCCGCCGTGCCGGGTGAACCGACCACCGAAGTCGGGCGCATGGTGATGTCGGCCATCGCGGATGAAAGATGGAAGGGCACCATCGCGGTGATGGGCTTGACCAACGCGTACCTGCTCTACATCACCACCGGCGCCGAATACGTCGTGCAGGACTACGAGGGCGGCGGCACCCTCTTCGGTGGGCACGAGGGCACCTTCGTGGCGGAAGAGTTCGGCCGCCTCGCCGCGCGCTGGAAGCCGCAGCAGGTGACCGTCAACGGCTTCGACTTGAACCGCGCCTTTCGCCCCGGCGCGCAGACCGATCTCATTCCCACCGGCCATCCGTGTGAGCCGCCGAAGTGGTCGCCGGGCGCGCTCGACGTCGGCCCGAAGCACATCGTCTTCCACTGGACCGGAGCGCACGAAGAGGAAGCCTGCGCGCTGGCGAAGATTCGGGTCGAGTGTGGAGGGCAGGTGTTGTTCGGCGAAGGCGGCTTCGTGCAGAACGACGAGGGCTTCAGCTTCGAGGTGCGCCGCGAGCGTGGCAACGAATGGTCAGCGAGCTGGGCGGTGAATGGCCGCAGTGATCAGCCGTGCCAGTTCGTGGTCGAAGCGGGCGCCACGCAAGTGCACTCCAGGTCGTTCAGTCTCACGGGGCGCACGCCATGAGGCTGCGTTTGATGGCATGCACGCTGCTCGCCAGTGCGTGCGTGACGACGTGGCGCTACCAGCGCATCGAGGGCGAGGTGGCCAGCATTCACCCCGACCTCTGGTACGAAATTGAGTGCACTGGCAAAGAGCCGTTGCGCGGTGATGGTGGCTGCGCGGCGGCGCTCGCACCGACGGTGAGCTGTGAGACGAGCCCACAGCGGTGCGCCCAGCCCCCCGGTGGGGGCGCGAGCGTGGCCTGCTCAGGCTTCGAGCCGCTGCTCAGCTTCGTGCAGCTCAGCGACGTGAAGCTGAGGGAGCACGCGGTGCTGGTGACCGATGACTCGAGCCCGGGGCTGCCGAAGGCGCTCGACCAGCAGTACCGCAACGACGACGCCGTCTTACTGGCCACGGTCCTGGGCATCAATCAGCTCGGCTCGAGCGGGCAGCCGCTGGGTCAATGCCCTGCCCTCGCAGCGCCGCAGTTCGTGATTCACACGGGCAACTCGGTGGAGCTGGGCTTGTTCTCCGAGCTGACGCAGTTCATCGGCGGCATGAACGAGCTGGTGATTCCCTGGTTCAACGTGGTGGGTCCCAATGACGTGGCGTTCCTGGGCTCGCGACCCAACGAGAGCGTCTCTGGCGCGAACGCAGTGGTGCCCTTTTCGCCCATCGCCGACGTGGATCGTTTCATGCGGTTTCATTCGCAGAAGGGCGCCAGGAAAGACGTCAGCCTTCCCAATCCGGATCAACGGACCGCCGACAAAGGCCCCAACAAGACGGGGTGCCGCCTGCAGCCCGACGGTCTGTGCATTCCCGACCCGCGGTATCCGCGCAGCCTCTTCCACGGCTTCGACGTGAACTGCGAGAAGGCGGGCAAGGGTCTGACCGGGTTGGAGACCAACCTCGACACGCTCTGCTCGAGTGCGCGCGGGTACTACGCCTTCACCGTTCCGTCGCCTCGGCAGGAGATCTCGTTTCGCGTGGTGGTGCTCAACTCGGCCCAGAGCGTCATCGACGATGGCGCCTCTGGCAGCCGCGAGGGCCGCATGCTGTCGGAGCAGGTGCGTTGGCTTCAACGTGAGCTCGACGGTCTTCCCGAAGGAACGTTCGCGCTGGTCTTCGGTCACCATCCGTTGAGTGGCTTCGGCGACTCGGTGCGTGAACCTCTGAGGGCGTTGCTCAGCGGACAGCCGCGGGTGCTCGGCTACTTCCACGGGGGTGACGGCAACCGTTTTTCCACGCGTGCGCGCGACGCGGGGGTGGGGCTTTCTGAAGTGGGCACGGGCGCGTTGCTCGACTTTCCCCAGCTCGGCCGCGAGATCGAAGTGCTGCGCGCGGCCGATGGCAGCCTCCACGTGCGTGTGGCCTCTTTCAGTCACGGGCCCGCCTCGCGCGCGCTGCCCGACCCTGCGCCGGTGCAACCTCTGGGCGGCAACTGCGAGCGGTTGAATGACGGCACCAGCTTCTGCCGCAAGCTCAGCTACCGCGCAGGCCGCGGGTTCGATGCGTCGCGACGACTCGCAGCAGATGCGGGCGCAGGACACGCCGACGGCCTTTTCATCGCGTGGAAAGCCGAAGGAGCAGCACCATGAGCAATCTGAATGTGAAGGTGGCGATCACCCGGGCCTTCGAGCCGTACTGCCGCGGCTTCTGCAAAGACGTGGCGCTGCTCGAGGTCAACGTGATGGACGAGTTCGTCAACGGCCACCTCTTCCTCTCGGCGGCTGACCTCGCGGCGATCGATCCCGGGGAGATCGCCAACAACCTTCAGACCTGCTTCGACCTGCTGGGAAAACAACTGGGCGAAGGGCGCGAGCGGCTGGGGCTCGACCTGGTGCTCAAGCCCTGAAAGGCAGTCGCGGGGCGCTGACGCGCTCGTAGACCGACTCGTACGCTGCGAGCGTGTGCTCGATGCCGTAGCCCTGAACCGCTGCGAGCGTCTTCTGCCGCTCGCGCGCCTGGCGCTCGGGGTGCTCGAACCAGTCATCGAGACGATTGGCCAGCGCCTGCACGTCGCCGGTGGGAAACACGTGGTCTGCGTCGAGCGCGAATTGTTTGGTGGCGCTCGTACGCGAATCGGACGTCACCGTCGGGCACCCGCAGCGCATCGCCTCGAGCACCGCCATGCCTTCCAGCTCGACCTCCGAGGCGTGCACGTAGAGATCGGCCGTCTGGTACAGGCGAAGCAGCTCTGCGTCGGTCTTGAAACCCAGCTCGGCCCCCAGCGGCAGACTCTTCGCCTGCTGCTCGAGCTTCTCCTGGAGCGGACCGCGGCCTGCAATCACCAACCGGACTTCAGACGCGTGCTTCGAGCGCCGCACCGCTTCCACCAGCAGGTCATGCCGCTTCTCCGGCACCAGGCGGCCCACCGACAACACGGTAAAGGGGCCGGGCGGCCGTGACGATTGAAGCGGCGCGAACTGGGCGGGCGCACCATTCGAGATGACCACCGCGGGCGCGGTGAGCCCTGCCTCGACCAGCTCGTCGAGCGCGAGCTGTGAGGGGCAGATGATGGCCGAGGCCCGGTTGAAGAAGGTCTGGGTGACCATCTTGTTGAGCGCGCGAGCGAAACCGGGCCGGTTGATCAGCCCTGCGAGGCGCGGTGCGAGGAGCGAGATGCCCCGCAAGATGTTCTCGGGCTGCACATGATGCGCGGCCACCACGGGAATGCCGAGCTCCTGGGCCACCGAGATGGCGCTGAAGCCGAGAAAGAATGGAAGCTGCACGTGCACCACGTCGACGCGATCGAAGGCCCGGTACAGCAAATCGGTGTCGGGCTTGGCGAAGGCGAAGGAGTTCGACTCGATGAGCTCGCGCCCGACGGGAAAGTGGAACTGCTCGAGGTCGACGTCACCGCCCAACCCCACCGAAATGACATCGTGGCGGGATCGTAATGACTGAATCATGCGCTCAGCGGCCACCAAGCCTCCGGCGCGCGCGCTCCGTGCGGAGTCGACCACGTAGGCGATCTTGAGACGGCGCGTCATGAGACGCCTTACAGCATACGACGTGCCATCAGCCGTCTGACTTGGGCCGTCTGGGCAGGACCTGCGCGTCTGCCTCGCTCGTGCGCGGGAGGCCCCGTCGTATGTCTTGCGGCCTCGTGCTCCCGAACCTTCTCGTCGCCGCGCTCCTCCTCGTTTCCAGTCAGACCCCGGAAGAGCCCGTGTGGAAGGTCACGCGCACCGTCGATGGAATGACGATCTCTGCGCGTGACGTCAGCGGCTCGAACTTCGAAGAGGTGAAGGTCACCACCCTCAGCGCGCAGCCGTTGGCCTCGTTGTGCGACGCGGTCTGGGGCCACGACGCGAAGGTCGAAGGCCACTTCAAGAAGCGCGTGGTGATTCGGGAGAGCGACTCCGAGCGGTGGACCTACGAGCAGCTCAAGGTGCCCATCGTGACCGACCGCGACATCGTGGTTCACTCGCAGCGGGTGGCCACCGCCGACACCGGGCGGTGTGAAGTGCTCTTCGAGACCGGTACCGACCC
>JAYTAT010000433.1:0-4143 GCA_043737315.1 Archangium sp. | reverse complement strand
GATCCTTCGGGAGCTCGTCGACCTCGGCGGCGTACGCCTTGTCGGCGCTCAGTGAATCGCTCAGGGTCATCGCGGCGAGGCCCGCGAGCTTCTCGATGCCGGCGCCGTCAGTGATGAGCCCGTAGCCCTGGGTCAGCACGTAACCGAGCCTTGGGCGTTCACCCGTGCTGAAGGTCTTCACCGTCAGCTCGCCGAACTTCTTTTCACCCGGCGTGGTCGCGCCCAGCCGGCGGGCTGCCAGGGTCTGCAGGGTGTTGTGGAACTTCGTCGCGTCTTTGACGGGCAGCGCGAGGTAGCCGTGACCGGTCACCAGCGCGGCGACCCCGGCGGAGCCCGCCGGGTCGACTCCGGCCTTCTCGAGCGCTTGCGTGCTTCGCACGTCGATGCCCAGCTCGCTGACGAGGGCATCTGCGAAGCCTTTGCCGTCGTCGAAGCCGCGCAGCTGCGCCGCGAAGGCGGTGACTTTGAGCGCCTCGAGGATGCGCAGTTTTTGACCGGCGGCCCCCAGGGCGGGGATCACCACGACGCCCACGGCTCCGCGCGGGAGCACTCGTTCGACTCCCGGGGTTGCGGAGGTGGACTGGGTGCACTTTCCGCAGCCGGCGACGGCGATCAAAAGTAGCAGCGGGAGCGACGACTTGCCCCTCCTGCCAGGGGAGAGACGGCTCATCGCACCCTCTGGGGCGGCAACGGCAGCGTGGTCGACGAGAACTCCTCGGTGATTTGCATGAACTGCTCCATCTCTTTGACCGTCTCTTCGGTCGCGTTCACCTCGGCGGTCAACGCCTCGAGCTGCCGGCTGACGACCTCGGGGTCTCTGATGGCGATCGACTGCTCATGCGTCAGTCTCAACACGTCCTCGATGCTGGCCAGCTGATGGCTCACCAATTCACGGCTCTCGTCGGCCTGAACGAAGCGGGCCACCCGCTTCTTCAAGATCTCCACCCGGCGCGACTTCACTTCTTTGAGCCGCTCGTTCTTCTCACCGACCGTGTCGGCCTCGAGCATGCGCAGCTCTTCTTCGATGCCTCTGCGATCGGTCGCGTTCAGGTACTTGCGGTAGCTGTTCAACGTCGCCACCAGGCGCAGGAAGCTGGTGAGCAGGGCCTCGAGCCGGCGCTCGCTGCTGGCCACCAACACCCGGCCACCGGGCATCTTGCCGTAGCTTTCGAGGATGCGGTCCTTCAGCTCGCGCAAGACGTCGTAGTGCTCTTTCTGCGAGGGGGCGAGCTCGGCCAGCAAAGACTCGCGCTCTTCGGGCGAGGCCACCTCTGAGCTGACCTGAGCCTCCAGATTCGCACGCACCGCGCGGCGGAACGACGGCAGCATCGAGAGCATCACCGAGTAGAGCAACGACGCGCCACCGGCCGCCGCGAACGGAACCCAGTCACCCATCGCCGCAGACGCGACCCCGCCTGCCGCCAGCGCGAAGAAGTTCGCGGGCATCGAGAGGGCTGCCTTCAGGCTGCTGCGTTTTTTGTTTTGGTTGCTCACGGTGTGTGTGGGGTTGCAACGTACTTGAGGGCTCCTAAATCCGCAGTGTCTTCGGGCTCGGGAGCGGGCGGAGCACCGAAGAGTTTCTGGTTGAGCTCGGTCGCGCTCTTGAACAACTCGGCGTAGGTCACCGGTGCCTCATCGGCGATCCCGAAGAAGGCCAGGTTTTCTTTCAAGGTGGCGGGCGGGGCGGCGCCGATCGCCTCCATCGGATCCCCCAGTTGGGGGGCCAGGGTCCCCAGAATACGGGCGGCCTCGCTCGACTCTTTGAGCACCTGGGCGTTTGCATCGAGCACGCCCCGAATCACCCGTCGAATGGCGTCGGGGTATCGGGCGGCGAAGTCACCCCGGGTGACCAGCACCGTGGCCAGCAGGTGCGGCGCGTCGGCCGTCGAAGTCAGCTGCTGCGCGCCGACTTCACGCGCAGCGGGGTCGACGTCGCCCAGCAACCCGGCCACCGCGTCGACCTCGCCGGTCTTGAGCGCAGCGCCCGCGGCGAACGCGCCGTCGAGCGGCACCAGCTTCACGTCACGCAGCGAGAGGCCCACCCGCGAGAGGCTCCAGAGCAGCAGGTACCAGGCCGAGCCCCGGTCTTCGACGCCGATGCGTTTTCCAGCGAGGCCCTGCAGGGTGGTCACGCCCTTGCCAACCACCACTTCTTGACCACGGCTGCGGCCCAGCAACATCACCACCCGCGGCGACGCGTCGTGGAGCAGCGAGGCGCTCATCGCCACCGACGAGACCGACATCTCAGCGAGATCGACGCCGCCGTTCTCGCCGCCGCGAATGAGCGCCTTGCGAAGCTCTTCTTCACGCTCGAAGCGCTGCACCTTCACGTCGATGGCGTAGCCCGCGCGAAAGAGGCCCACCCGCTCGGCGTCACCGGCCGCCCACAGCAGGGCCGACGTACTGCCGCGCGGCACCGCGCCGATGATCAACGCCCGCGTGGGAATGCGCACCACGTCGTCGATGGGCGCCATGACGCCCGCGGGAAAATCTCCGGGGGAAAGACGCGGCGCGCGCCCGTAGAGCCGGTCTCGCGCGCGGTCGACGTAGCCCAGCCGCGAAGCCGCCACCGAAGCGACGGCGAGCACGGCCAGAAACAGCACGAGCAGCCACCGGCCGTACCGTTTCCGGGGGCTGCTCAGGTTCTCACTCAAGATGATCTCTTTCGAGGCCGGTTACTTGACCTCGACCTTCTTACCGATGGTCTTCTCGCCGCCCTGCGAAACGTCGGACACGGGCGCAGGGCTCTGCAGACCCATCTCCATCTTGAACTGTTTGACGAGCTCGGCGGCCTGAAGCGCCTCGGCCTCTTCTTCGATCTTCATCGACTGGGTATCGACCGACTCGAGCGCCATCTGCATGCGCGCCTCGTTGACGGCGGTCTGCTCTTCGACCTTGCGGAGCATCTCGCCGTGCGTCGCGTCGATGCCACCGACCTCGAAGGACTGCATCGCGTCGGCGACCTTCGACTGCCACTTGGCGCGCCGCGCATCGCGAATGGCCGACATCGCCTCGTTGGTCTTCTTGTCCTTCTCGCGCATGAACGCCTTCTTCACGTTCAAGGCCTTGTCGTAGGCAGACCTTGCCGTCGCGAGCTGGGCGTCGTTGCGCGCCAAGGCGCCTTTTTCCATCTGGAGCCGGGTCGCGTACTGGGCGGCCAGATCGTCGCGGCCGCCCTGAATGGCAGCCTTCACCTTGGCGGTCAGATCATTGACCTCGAACTTGTACTTCGCGTTCTCTTTCTCGAGCAGCGTGACGTTCGCCCGAACCATGGCGATCGACTCGTTCATTTTCGGAACCTGATCGTTCAGGTCACGAATGTTCTGCTCGAGGATGAGCTCGGGGTCCTCAATGGTGCTGACGAAAAAACCGACGAAGCTGCGCATCGCGCGCCTGAACCGTTGCCACATGGATGAACGTGCTCCTGATGGTAGGAAACGGAAAAGCTGTAACGAAAAAACGACTCTACACGGTTTGAACTACACGATTTTACCGGTGGTTCGATTGCCTGGCGGAAGACTTGTGAGCCATGAAGCGGTCTTACCCGCTTGACTTACTCTTCCCGAACAGCGCCCTCCACCCTTCCGTTCCACCGAACCGGAAAACCTCGCTGTTGAAGGCGGTTGCAGCCGCTTTCAGGGCCAGCACGGCGAAGAGCAGCACCGAACCCATGGTCAACGCCACCTGCGTGAGGGTCGCGTTCCCCAGAACCGAGGCTTTGATCAACAGGGCCACGTTGAGCAGCGGAATGAGCGCGGTCAGGTTGTTCAGCTCGACCCCGGGCATCTGGCCGAGCAGCGCCGGCGCCAGGCAGGCCAGCATCAGGGGCGACATGAGCGACTGCCCTTCTTTGAAGGTGCGCGCGGTCGAGGCCACGGTCAACGAGACCCCCGCCAGCAGCAGCGCCGCGGGCACCAGGCACGCCAGCATGGTGAGCAGCTGACCGCCCGTGAGTTCAAACGTGGTGGTCGCCTTGCCTCCGAACGAGAGCCCGAAGCTGAAGGTCGCGGCCATCGCGGCGAGGTTGGCCAGCGCGGTCACCACCGCCACGGCGCTGACGGTGAGGTACTTGGCCGCCATCACGTCGACGGGCCTCGCGCCTGAGACGAGCAGCGTCTCGAGCGTGCCGCGTTCCTTCTCACC
>JAYTAT010000432.1:0-4147 GCA_043737315.1 Archangium sp. | reverse complement strand
CAAGAACGCCTCGGCCACCGCGCCGCCGATGACGCGGGAGAGCGTCTCGCGACCGCTGGTGCGCCCTCCCCCGCGGGGATCACGATGCTTGAAGCGTTCGCGCCAGACCCGATCTGCATGACCGGGCCGATCTTCTTTCGTCAACGTCGCGTAATCCGCGCTGCGTTGATCGACGTTGCGCACCACCGCCGCGATGGGAGTGCCCAGCGTCTTCTCTTCGTACACGCCCGACAACAACTCCACCACGTCGCCCTCAGCGCGCGCGGTGGTCACCTTCGACTGGCCGGGCCGCCGGCGGTCGAGCGCACGCTGCACGTCAGCGGTGGTCAACGCGACACCCGCGGGGCACCCGTCGACGACCGCGCCCAGCGCCGGCCCATGGCTCTCGCCGAAGGTGGTGACGCGAAAGAGTTCTCCGAAAGTATTCATGTCGCTGACTCCCAGAGACTGCGTTGACGGCGGGCCTGCGCGATGAACCAGCGGGGGCCGAGCCGGAGCGGCGTGCCACCTCGCGCGGTGATCTCCGCGGCAATCGCGCGAGCGGGAACGCCGTACGCGATCACCGCCACCTGCGCGTCTTCGGCGAACCGAAGCGATGCCGGAACCTCCACGAGCGCAGGCCAGGTCCACACCAGGGGCCCTCGCAGCGGCTGGGCGGTGATCTGCGCCCGGGTGAGCACCTCGAGGTCGAGCTGAAGATTCGCAGCCGCGATGCGCAGCGCGGTGGTGACCCCACCATCACCCAGCACGGTCACCCGCCTGGCCTTCTTGAAATGTTCGAGCGTCGCTTCCGCGCCTGCGACGTCGGAGTTCTCGGCGTGCCAGCCCCCCCCGGCGCGAATGAGCGTGTTCACCGCCGCCATCGGCGCCTGGGAGAGCACGGCGATGCGCTTCTTGAAGGGGTTGGTGACGGCGAACCCGCGAAAATGCGGATGGAGCGCATCGAGCAGCTCGTCGAGCGGTGCATCGGGGCTCACGTCGATGCGGTCGAACGGCTGCTGATGAAGCCGCGGGCTGCGGGAGTGCGCGAGGCCCTGCCCCAGAATGCCCAGGCGCCGCGTCTTTCCATCGACCTGACTCTTGAGCGCCTCACGCACCACGTCAGCGAGCAGACGTTGACCTTCTGCCGCGCTCCAGCTCGCATCGAGCGCGAGGTAGTCGAGGGCGTTGCGTTGGGCGAGCACCGCCCGGAACGGCAAGGCCCACGGCCCGGTCGCCAGCACCGTCACGTGCTCCACTCCGAACCGTTCGATCAACGCGCCCTGCGTCTCGAGCAGCCGCGGGAAATCACGCGGGCTGCCCAGCGGCTCGACGTGTTTGACGCGCGCGCCGGCCGTCACGCCCTGCCACGCAGCGAGTGCTTCCTGCGTACGCAGCGGGCGCTCGGCGTGGAATGAGCGGAGCACCGAGGGATCGACCAGCCCGCTGAGCGGCTCATCGATCAACGTCGCGCGCGCGCGCCAGGCATCGGGCAGGGTGCCCGCGCGCCGGGAGATCAACAGCGGCAATGCACGAGAAGCCGGCAGCAGATCGATCTCGGCTGGGTGGAGATCGGTGCGCACCTCGAGCAGCTCGGCCCCCGCATGACGCGCTCGCCACGCGAAGACCTCGATGGCCTCGTGAGGCGGCAAGGTCACCACGCGCCGCGGCCTGCGACCACGCACCAGGCGCAGCATGAAGTCGATCAACGAGAGCGGCCGCGCCGCCGCGTGGCGGAACTCGCGCTCCGAATAGATCTCGCGCAGCTCTTCATCGAGCGTCAGCTCGGGTCGAAGCCGGGGGCGCGTGGTGTCTTGCGTGAGCCGCTCGACATAGGTCTCGAAGCTGATCGGCACCTCGACGGTCACGCAGCCGCGCAGCAACTCGGCATGGAGCGAGAGAAAGCCGCCCCCCACCGCCACCACCAACCCCGACGGCAACGAACGAAAGGTGTCGCGTTCGGCGGCACGAAAACCCCGCTCGTCTGCTTCGAGCCACTCACGCAAGGGGCGCTGATGGCGGCGTACCAGCTCGGCATCGAGATCCACGCCGTGCCTGCCCAGCGCCCTGGCCACCGGCTGGAGCAGCAACGTCTTCCCCGCTGCCCGATGGCCCGCGAGCACCACCGTCACGTCGCAGGGCAGCGCCTGGGTGCGCTCATTGCGACGGCGCTCCCACTCGGCGCGGAGCAGCGGCTGCAGCCGGGGATCGACCTGGTCGAGCAACGTCACGACACCGTCTTTAGCCACCACCCGGCGACGCGGCGCGTGTTTTCGCCACTCCGTCAGCTAACCTGTTGGTCATGCGCTGGATGGTTTTCTGCTTGCTGTTCCTGGGATGTCCACCGCCGCCTTCGCCCACCGAGGGCTCGGCGTGTACCGCAGAGAACATCGGGCGGTGTGACGCCGACTTCGAGCGGCTGCTCCAGTGTACGAACGGCACTTTCCGCATCTACGCCGATTGCCACGGACCCAGAGGCTGCACGCTCGAGGCAGATATGGCTGAATGCGACACCTCGGGAAATTCGGTGGGCGACCGCTGCGCACCGACCTCGGAGGGCAAGGTGCGGTGCGACCCCGATGGTGGGCTCAACATCTTGCGGTGTGTCGAGGGTTCGCTCGCGGTGATCTTCGAGTGTCAGGCGCCCACCAACTGCGGCATCAATGACGCGGGCCTGACCTGCATTCAGTGACTACTGCTGGCTCAGGCGTTTCTGCATCACCTTGCCAGTCTCGTTGCCCATCGTGCCGCCGTCGGCCTGCCGCAGCATCCAATCGAAGAGCTCGGCTTCTTCGACCACCACCTCAGAGCCGCTCACCAGCTCAGGCACGTCGCCGGGATCGTTCGCCAGCAGGCCTTCGACCTTCCCGCCCGCGCCGAGCTTCGTGACCTCGACCCACATCCACTCGTTGCCGCCGGCGCTGGTCTCGAAGGGCGCCTTGACCAGCAACACCTCGCCGTACTGCAGCCCCTTGCGGAAACGCTTCTTGATGCTGGTCTTGTAGATCTCGAGCTGCACCTGGCTCAGCGCGGTGAGCTCCTCGTCGTGGTTGACCTGATCGACACGATCGGACGAACCGAAGAACGTCGCGATGGCGCCCTCCATCCGCTCAGTGGGAGCACCTTTGCCTGGGAAGGTGATGGTGAGCCGGGAGACCTTCTGGTCAGCGCTGGGCTCGAGCACCACGTCGAGCACGCCCTTCGCGTTCTCGAGGCTCTTCTCTTCGAGGTTCTTGCGCTGCTGCGCGTGACGTATCGCCTTGATCGAGACCTGCAGCGGCCCGGGGCCGAACACCCCCCGCCGCTCCACCAGAAGCTGCGCGGTGGCGTTGAGCAACGAGACCGCGGAGTCGCGTGAAGAGCGCGTCACGTTGTCGAGCTGAAGTTCGGGCAGGCCGAAGTGCTTCATGCCAGCGCTCTTGAGCGAGAGCCCCTTCTCGACCGTGCTGACGAACACCGTGAAGTTCATCGACAGGTGCGGCACCGACTTTTCCCACGAGTCGATGCGGCGGATCTTCCAGGCGTCTTGCGAGAGATACTCTTGGGTCTCTTCGTCCCACAGCACGCCCCCGGTCGCCTTCGCGAAGGCGGCCATCACCTTCGAGACCTCGAGCATCGGCGTGCCTTCGAGTGGCAACACGAAGTCGACCACAGAGACCCGCTTCGCGTTGGGCAGCGCCTTCTGCACCGCGGGCGTCAGGCCCCGGCCGTTCTTCAGGGTCTCGCCGGCGATCACCGCGTAGTCGTCGGTGAGCAGTTCCTTGAGTTCGAGGTACGGCGGGTCGGCCATCTTGGGCGCGGTTCCCTTGAACACCTTCACCTTGGTGCCCCGGGCGGCCTTCTGCAGCGCGACCCACGGGTCGACCTTCGATTTCTCAACGTGGAAGACGGCGAACTCACCGCTGCCCAGAGACGGCGGCGCGAACCCGGGCGGCTCTTCATCGTCAGGGGGCAACAGCTCTTCGTCTTGTGAAGGCGCTGCGGTGGTGCGCTCTTTGTCGGTGACGTCTGGAAGCTTGGTGACGTCTGGAAGCTTGGTGACGTCTGGGGGCTCGGTGGCCTCGTCAGGCTCGGCGCTCGAAGCGCTGGGCGCAAGCGTGTTGCGACCGCCGTCCACCACCTTGCCGATGAGCGCGACCATCGCGACGGCCCCGCTGCCCACGAAGCA
>JAYTAT010000431.1:0-1565 GCA_043737315.1 Archangium sp. | reverse complement strand
GTGGCGGTGGGCTGCGTTCCACCGTCGAGCAGGCGCAGCCAAGCCGTGGTGCCCGGGGGAATGAAGACGGAGGTGGTGCGCGTACCGTCTTCGTCTTCTTGTGGCGTGCCCGAGTGGAAGCCGCCGGCTGCGGTGGAGATGGCCGTGGCTTTCTCGTCGCGGCGCAGGACCACGGTGTCCGGCAGGTAGGTGAAGTCGCGCGCCTCCGCGACGGTAAAGCGCTGAATCAAGAGGAACGCCGAAGCCTGCATTTCCAGCGTGTGCCGCCCTGCAGCGACGGCCAGGGCGTAGAGACCATCGGCCTGCGAAGTGGCGTTGCCCCATTCGGGATGCCCGAGCACTGAGACGCGCATGCCGGGGACTCCAACTCCGTCTCGCGTCCGCACGTGACCCACCAGCACCGAGAGAACGTCGCAGGGAATCGGGGCCGCTCCCTGGAGTAAGAATGCGTTGGCGCCGCAGAAGTCGGTGGAGATGTCTCCGTCGGGCGCCACCAGCTTCGTCGCGGGCGCGATCTCCGCGCGCAGCGGGGGGGTCGTGGTGCCATCTGCGGCGACGGCGATCACCTCGAGGGGCAGGTGTTGTCCCGGGGTGAGAGCGGTCAGGCTTGCGGAAGTACCCACCTCGTCGCGGCTCAGTCCAGGAAATGTGAGGCGGTAGGTGGCGACCGGGCCGACTGCTTCGGGCCACTTCACGTCGGCGCCGCTTACCGTGGTCGCGGTGATCTCGATTCGCGCGCCCTCAGGCCAGGAGAGCGTCAGCGGTACTGACGCGTCAGGTTCTCCCTTCGGATCGCAGTTGCAGCCCGACACCACCAACGCGATCAACAAAACCCGCCAGCTCGACGACCGCATATGACTCCTGATTCCGGCTCACTGATTTTTGTGAGCTGGGCAAGGCTCTCACTTCCGATCGCTGGAGTCGCGCTTGAAGGTGCAGTCGGTGACGTCGTCCTTGCCCGCCTCGACGTAGACCTCGCGGCGAGCCCGAGGGCTTCAGACAAATGAACGAACAACTGATCGGGGGCCAAGGCGGGCTGATTTTCGGGCCAAGCCGATCGCACCGCAGCCTGCATCGAAGCCCGGGGCGATGCACACGCCCACACACTCCCAGACGCCCGCCTGGCAGCGGCAGTTGAGGGCGCCGCAGCGGCTGCAGCTCACGCCCGCAGGGCAGGCGACGTCGCACCCGCCTCCGAACAACGCGAAAGGCTCGAGCAGCTGCTTGCACACCGCGCGCGCTGGCCCGACGAGGACCTGGACGTGCGAAGGGCTTTAGGGCCGCAGCACAGGTTGGCTTCGACAGGCGGGGCCCCAAATGGCCAGACAGCTGGCGGTGGCTTCTCGTTGCACGCGGACACTGCCGTCGAGAAGCAGGGCTTTCTGGTCGAAGGGAAACCCGCGGGTGAGTGGAAGTTCTTCCACGACACCGGCGAGGTGATGATGCGCGGTCACTTCGATGGCGGGGTGGAGGCCGGCCCGTGGATGGGTGGCTATCGCACCGGCCAACCGCGCTTCGAGGGCGCGTACGCCGATGGTCAGCCCGACCAGCTGTGGACGAGCTGG
>JAYTAT010000430.1:0-10158 GCA_043737315.1 Archangium sp. | reverse complement strand
CAGGCACCGCTGGGCCGGGTGAACTGGAAGACGACCCGGAGTAAGCCGAACACCTACACAACGCGACGCGTCGCAAGTGTAGGAAAGCAGGACGGTTTTTAGACCCCCTCGAGGGTCCCGTCCGCAGCCTGGAAATCTCAGTCCGAAAATTTGCGGGGTCGAGGTCGATCGCTACACTGCCCAACAGTTGCGGTTGTGCCGCATCGTACATGGCCGGTTGTTCAGGTACTCGAAAAGGACAGGAACCCAACATGGAGCGCAAGGGAAGCAGCACGGCGGTGGTGACGAAGGAGCTGGTCGCGACGGCCCTCAAGACGGCCACGACCACCTCCCGTGAGGAACAAGCGCTGCGCATGCGGTACGGCGCGAGCGTCGACAAGAAGGCGGCGCTGCCTCAAGCCCACAACGGCAACGAGGAGCTCGCAGACGAGCTGTTGCTCATCGAGATGCAGTTGCTTCGGGGCCTCAAGGCGCACCGGGGCCCGACGTCGAGCAAGGCTGCGGTCAAGTCGAAGATCGCAGCGAAGCTCGCCAAGAAGTGAAGTTTTCAAAACCCCCTCTCCCTCACGGGGAGAGGGTTGTTGGGGTGAGGGCTGCTTCAAGCCCCCATCACACCGACCCGGTGCAGAGCCGCGCCCGACACTGAGGGCGCCTCGACGCCGTACAACCTGGCCACCACGGGCGAGTCATCTCGCTGACCGCGGCTGGCCAGATCCACGATCCACCGGCCGGTCGCAGGGTTCCGCCAGAAGTCCTCGTTGAAGCGCTCTTGCAGGTGGCCGCGCATCGCGTGCTCCAGCGCGAACGCATCGAGCTTCACCAGGCGATCCCCCCACACATCGATCTCAAAGAGCGTCTGCCCGCGGGGCACCTCGACGCCGAGCGCGCCGGCCATGCGAGGCATGTACTCATCGGCAAGGCTGCTCCACGAGCCGCGGCTGATGGCCTCGTTCGAATACAGCGCCAGCCCCGCCGCCCTGCGCAGCTGCAGCAGCTGCCGTGAGGCGAAGGCGCGCGCCGCTTCCCTGGCCTGGATCGCGGTCAGGCGCAGGTAGCGCTTGAGCCAACCTTCATCGAGCAGGAACGACTCGAACAAGAGGCCCACCGCGTTGAAAACCGAACGATCGCCGAGGCGCCGTTCGACGAAGGGCAGCGCCCGGCCCACGTGGGCGCGATGAATCGCGATGCCCCAGGCCGAAAGCCACCCGGCGTACGCGTCGAAGCCCATCTCGGGCGTGAGCAGCAACCGAATCTGATCGGGCACCCGCAGCTCGAAACACGACGCGCTCGCATCGCGCCCCGGCCGCAGCTCGCTGTCGACGGTGATGCGCCCTTCAGCGTTCGCCGACAAGCCCAGATCACCCAGGCACCGGGTCACCGCGTGCGTGAGATCCTCCCTGCGGAACTGCTCGAACAGCCACGGTCCCAACGCTGCACGCTCTGCGTCGTGACCCGCCGCCCCTCGTGGCGTGAGCATCGGGTCGAGCTTCTTGAGCGCGTACCCCAGCAGGTCGAGCGAGGCGTCAGCGGTCAGCGCGAGGGTCTGCTTCGCCGCATCCAGCCGGGGCGCGAGCGGGCGGCCCGCGAGCTCTTCCACGAAGCCTGAAGGGCTGAGCTTCAAGCCCGCCATCGCCTCCATGGTGCCGTCGAGCAGGCGCGCGACCAGCGGTTCGTGCGCGGTGAGCAGCGTCGACAGCTCGGCAGACAGCGTGACGCGCGACTCGCGGGAAGACAGCCGGGGCAGCTCGCGCATCGCCTCACGCGGTGTCCACGTCTTGCCGGCGGCGAAGAACTGATGGCCGTGCAGAAACTTCTGCAACGCGGCGTTCGCCTCGAGGGTCTGGGCCTCGAGGTACGCGCGGGCGAGGTACCGGCGCAGCAGCACCAGGCGCGCTCGTTTCGCTTCGTCGACGCGCGGGCTGGCGAGCAGCTCGCTGGTGACCTGGAACGCTTCCAGGCGGGCGACTTCAGGCAGTTCAGGCACGGGCGCCACGTCACGCTGCAGCCCGGAGGCAGCCCGGAAAGCGCGGGTCGCCCGTTCAGAGAAGAGATCGTCGAGCTGGTCGACGAGGGTGGTGAGCGAAAGTTGCACACGACAGATTGCGCTCCACAGGGGGGCGCTCGTCAATCGCCCTGTTGTGCGGCCCGCCCGCGCGACCACTGCAATCTCGCAGCGGGTGGGGTAGGGCTTCACGCCCTCTCATGAAGCGGCGCACCTTCACCGTCGAGAAGCCCAGTCGTATCGAGGCCGTGCTGCGCGGCGCGTTGGCCCTGTCGCGTGACGAGGCGATCGCCCTGGTCGATCGAGGTGCGGTGTACGTCGAGGGCAAACGGGCGAAGGACCCCGCGGCGCGCGTGGCCGAAGGCGTCAAGGTGATGGTGGTACTGGAAGAGTCGGGCGAAGCGGTGACCGCCCCCGCTCCAAAGGCGCCGCAGCTGGTGGTGCTCTACGAAGATTCAGAGGTGCTGGCGGTGAACAAGCCAGCCGGCATCACCGCACAACCGACGCCGGGCAAGGTGGGCGACAGCCTGGTCGATCTCGCCACCGCGTACTTGCGAAAGCAGGCGGGCCTGGTGCATCGCCTCGACCGGGAAACCTCGGGCGTGACCATCTTCGGCAAGACGCCGCGCGCGACGTCGGCCCTGGCGGAAGCGTTCCGCGAAGGCCGCGCGAAGAAGGAATACCTCGCGGTCACAGGCTCTGGCCTCCCCTCATCGGGCGTGATCGACCTGCCGCTCTCGAAAGACCCTTCACGCCCCGGTCGCTGGCGGGCGTCGAAGGCAGCCAATGGAATTCCCGCCGAGACGCACTTCACCCGGCTCGCCGACACCGGAGCGGTCGCCGTGGTGGCCTTGTTTCCGATGACCGGACGCACGCATCAGCTGCGCGCGCACCTCACGGGCATCGGTTTTCCCATCGTGGGCGACCGGCTCTACGGGGGCGCTGAAGGACCCCGCTGCCTGCTCCACGCCCACTGCCTGGAGATCGACGGTCTGTCGATCGAGGCGCCGGTGCCCGAAGAGCTCGCCCGGTACCTGCCGCCTACTTGACCGACAGGAAGTCGCCGGTCATCTGAAAGCCGATCCCCATCAGCGGGAGCGCGGGCGACTCGGCGGTGCGGAAGCGGTGCTTGGCCCACCATTGAACGATGATGAACACGGTGGGGTTGTTGAACTTCGCGCCGTCTTCGATCTTGAAGGTGTAGCCGGCGAAGGGACCCACGCGGTGCATCGAGTTGTCCGCGGACTGCACGTCGTTGGGATCGTAGTGACGGGTGGGATCGTAGAAGGGCGCGGTGGCCGTGTACCGGGCGCCGAGCACCAGCTTGTTCTCGAGACCCTGCCAGAGCACGTCGAGATCGTTGGTGAGGAACCAGCCCTGGTCGGGTACGGCCACGTCGTAGAACTGGTCGTAATAAACGCGCTCACCATCTTTGAGCTTCAGGTTGCCGTAGACGAGGCGCGCCTGGCTTCGCACGACGATCGAAGAGACCTTCACCATGAAGTTCGCGCCGAGCGTCACTTCGTAGCCGTTGGTCGCCACGCGGTTGCCGGTGTTCGCCTTGATGGCTTTGTCCGAGAAGTCTGACTGCGCCCCGGGGAAACCCTGGAGCAGATCGAAGCTGCCGAAGTACTGCGTGAACTGCACCATGCCCCAGAAGCCGAGCACGGTGAGCGGGTTGAACTCGACGTAGGGCCCGATGCGCAAGAACGCGGGGCTCATCGTGGGGGCGATGCCGACACCGATGAAGTTGTCGCGCAGTGACTTCGAGTCTGATTCGTAGAGCCGGAAGCGATACGAGAAACGACCGTCGTACAGAAGCCCCAGCGGGTTGTACCGGAGCGCGAAGGTATTCTTGTGAACGATGCGGTGTTGCGGTGGGCCCTGGTCAGCGAGCATCTGAGCCGAGGCAACGGACGACGAGAAAAGGGCAGCGAGCAGCACAATCCGGACGGTCATGGGTCTCCGGGCGTCGAGAGAGAAGCCCCGAGTCTCGCCTCAAAGCGTCGGTTGCACACGAATTTCTGTGCTGTCGCGCCGCGTCACGAGCGGTCACCCAGCGCCGCTGAGCCGCGACGTGTGGTCCACAGTTCAGGTCGATCCGATCGGCGCCTCGGGTAGTCTGCTTCGCCTGATGTCCACCGACCCGGGCGCCACCACGCTCCTCGACCTCTCGGGTGAAAAGAGCCTCGAAAGCGTCACCACCGACGCGTCGTACCTGAATCAGGTGCGCGGCGTGGTGCAGATGCACGTGGAGATCGCGGCGCGGCTGACCCGTGAAGGTTCGGCGTTGATGGGCTTTCAGGAACTCGTGCGTGCCAGCCGGGTGGTGCCGATGAATGCGCGCCTCGCTGCTGCGCTGACTTCGATCGGCTTGCGCGCGGGAACCCACGCGGCTGCGCTCGTGCTGATAAGCGAAGGCATCGACGACTCGGAAGGTGACGAGCGCATCGACGTGCTTCGTCAGTGGGCGCGCCTGTCGCGGCGCGCAGGCGATCTGGAAAAGGCGCAAGAGGTCACCGCCACCATCCTCGCTGAGCGCTCCGAAGATCGCCGCGCGCGCGCTGTGTTCAACGCCCTGCTCGCGCGAGGTCAACGCTGGGAAGAGCTCGACGCCTCGCTCGACAAGGAGACCCGCGAGTCGTTGCGGCGCGGAAAACTGAAGGCTGCGTCGCGGTCTGCGCTGCGTCGTGCACGGCTGTGGGCGGAGACGCTCGACGACCCGGCCCGCGCTGCGCTCCGGTCGATGCAGGCCGCGCAATACGCAGAGCAGGGCAAAGACATGCAGAGCGCCTTCGTGCTGCGCCTGCTGTGGCTGCGAAATCTTCACCGTGCCAAGGCTCCGGGCCGTGCGCTGGAAGAAGCCGCGCGCGTGGTGCTCAGGCTGGGCGAACGGGTCGGGCAGCGGGCCTCGGCGCAGTCGCTGGTCGATGAGCTCGGTCTGACCTCGCAAGACAACACCGACTCCGGTGATCGCACCGTCAACAGCGTCGAGACCACGCCGTTCGTGGGCACGACGAATTCGGTCTCGGGGGAGACCCCCACCACCACGCCCACACCCCGGCGTCACAGCACGCAGCTCGAGTTGATGGCTGTGGCTCAGGCCGCTGAAGCGGTCGGTCGCAAACCCGAGGCGGCAGCGATTCTGGCAGCGGCTGTTCGGGAAGGGCCCGACCCGCGCGCGGCGCAGAAGCTCGAGGCGCACTTCGTTCAGCGGGGCGCGTGGCGCGAGCTCGCTGCGTTCTACCGTGACACCCTCAACCACACGACCGTGAAGGCCGAGCGGGCGAAGTGGGCTGAGAAGCTCGCCGAGCTGCTCGAGTCTGAGCTCAAGGATGTCGAAGGCGCCGCCCGCGCGTGGGCGGAAGTGGCGGCGGCGACTGGTGACACGCGCGCGGTCTCCGAGCAGGTCCGTCTGCTGGCACAACAAAAGGACAACACCGGTGTTCGCGACGCGCTCGATGCGGGCGTGAAGCGGGCGGCCGCGCCTTCTGAGCGAGCTCGTGCGCTGGTGCTTCGCGCGGAAGAAGCGCTCACCCGGCGTGAAGTGGCCGCTGCGCGTGGTGACTTCGAGGCAGCGCTGAAGATCTCGGCGTGGCAGCCGGAAGCGGCGGCGGGGCTCTCCGAGCTGTCTGCGATGCAGGGCGATCTCGGGCCCATGCGCTTGCTCGAGCAGGCGCTCGCCCGGCTGCAGAAGCACACTCCAGGTCGCGGCGATCTCTATCGACGGCTGGCTCGCCTGGCTGACTCTCCGGCGCGTGATGCGAGGTTGTCGCGCGCATCGTGGGGCGAGGTGCTGGCGGAACTGCCCGGTGATGAAGAGGCTTCTTCGCGGCTGCTCGCCTTGACGCGCGCCGAAGGCGACGACCCGGCGTTGAAGAAGTTGATCACCGATTCGCTCGCGCGTGATCCGCGGGGGGCTCGACCGCGGCTGCTGCGCATGGAACTGGTCGCGCTCCTCGAACGCGGAGGCCAGTCGGGCGATTCGTTGGAGGCATTGAAGCAGGCCGTGCGCGCGGAGCCCGGCCATCGAGAAGCGTGGCTCGCGTACGCCGAGCGTTTGATTGGCCTGGGTCAGCGCGATGCAGAAGCAGCCTGGGCCCTCGAGCACGCGGCCACCGCGACCGACGATCCCCTCCAGCGCGCGCGGCTGTGGCAGCGGCTGGGTGCTTTCGTGCGTGAGCAGCTGGGCGATGAGGCCCGCGCCGTCACGTACGAGACGCGGGCTGAAAAGATCCAGCGCGAGCTTTCGCCCGAGCCGCCCGCCAAGCCGGTTCGTGCGGCCGTGCCCGCGTTGCCGGGTGGGCCGCTGGTCATTCCGCCACGGCGCGCGTTGCGGCCCAGGAGCAACCCCGTGCTGCTCTCTCAGGCGCAGCAGGAAGCCTTCGAACAGCTGGCAGAAAAGCTCGGCGCGCGGGTCGAACCGCGGCAGAAGTCGAGGGATCACGTGCGCATCGCGCCCCGCGTGGCCCGGCAGCTCGGTGGGTTCGTGGGTGAGCCGTTGCTGATGCCTCGGCCGGGCCCACCGGTGCCAGATGAGGAACCGGTCGGTCCGACACGCGAGTTGCAGATGGAAGACGATGCGACCCCGACGCCTTCTGCGCCCGCTGAGGTGGAAGAGATCTCTTCTGACGAGGTCGATTTGCCCGACGAGGAAGAGCGTCATCGCGGCCCCATACCTGCAGAGGTCGTAGAGGAACGTCGCACGGCGGAGATCCGGCTCGAGCTGGGTGACCCCTCCGTGTCGATCCCGCCTTCGTTTGGGCCGTCACCTGCGCGGGCGCTGACGGCTGAACGCGAGGCGCTGTTCGAGCGTGTTCGTCACAACCCCATCGAGGCCGACGGCTACCGGCTGCTCGCTGAACATTTTGATACCGCCAATGATGCGGCTCGCTCGTCGCTGATGCTGGAGATCGCGCGCGCACTCGAAGGAGATCCGCACGCGGCGCCGCGTGCGCCCCGGCTCATTCTCAACGCGACGGATCGTGCGGGCCTCAAGCACCCCGCGCTGCGTGGCGAAGGTGGGGAATTGCTGAGTCTGGTGGGCACGGCGTTGTGCCGGCTCAACCCGGCTCGCGGCAAGGACGGGGGGACTGATCAAGAGTTCCATCTCGATGCGGGCAAGGGTGCTCGTGCGGTCGCTGATGCGTTGCTCGCGGCCGTGCGCATTCTCGGGGTGCGTTCGCCCGATGTGTTTCTTTCTGAGGAGCCGGGGCCCCCGCTGTCGCTGGTGTTCACCACCGAGCCGCGCATTCTGGTCGGAAAGCTGGCGGTGAAGCAGGCCGTGACCGATGCCGAGCTGCGCTTCTTCGCGGGGAGAACGCTGTTCACGCAGCAACCTGAGCTGATGGCGCTTCGTTCACTGCGCCGGGAGCAGGTGCTGCGCGGGCTCGTGCTGGTTTCACAGATTGGCGAGGGGCGCGCGTCGCCTGCAGAGACGAAGTTGTTCCGTGAGGCGGTGCCTGCGCGGGCGTGGGATCGGCTCAAGCTCCTCGTGAAGTCGGTGGGCACGCGGTTGGATCTCGCGGCTCTGACCGATGGGGCTCGGCATTCGGCGAATCGGGCCGGGTTGGTGGTGTGCGGGGGGATTGCGCCGGCGGTCGCCAGCCTGCGGGCCAAGAAGGCGCTGCCCAGCGAGATGATGGAGCTGGTGAGGTTTGCGGCCAGCGAGCGGTATCTGCAGATGCGGAACCGCAACGTTCCGCGGAAGTAGGCCCTTTTTCGGGCGTGTCTCGCCTACTCCTCGCCTGTCTGAACCAGGCCGTACTTGTGGAGCAGCGAGTAGAGATGTTTGCGATCGAGCCCTGCATCACGCGCCGCCTTGGCGATGTTGCCTCGGGTCTTCGAGAGAAGCCGCGTGAGGTACTCGCGCTCGAACGCTCGAATCAGATCGTCCTTCACGTCTTTGAACGGGCCCGCGTAGATCACCGGGAGCGTCTCGCCGTCTTGCTTGTCGGGCCCTGAGTACTCGCGCAGGAAGTTCTCACTGGCGAGCTCGGGAATGTCGGCCACGTGCTTGAGGCGCTCGACGGCGTTGCGCAGCTCGCGCACGTTGCCGGGCCAGGTGTGGTTGGTGAACATCTCGCGCTGCTTGTCGGCCAGGCGATTCCACAAGTTCGCCCCGGCGAGCGCGTCGACGAGCAGCGGCAGGTCTTCCTTGCGATCGCGCAGCGTGGGCAGCGTGACCGTGAAGACGGAGAGGCGGAAGTAGAGGTCTTCGCGGAAGCGGCCTGCCTGGGTCTCGCTCCAGAGGTCCTTCTTCGAGGCCGCGATCACGCGCGTGTCGAACTTGTGGGCTGCGCCCGACTGACCGAGGCGGCGAAACTCACGATCTTCCAGCGCCCGCAGCAGCTTGGGCTGCAGGTCGAGCGGCAGGTCGTCGATCTCGTCGATGAACAACGTGCCCTGGTCGGCGCGCTCCAGACAGCCCACGCGCTGCGCCACGGCGCCGGTGAAGGCGCCCTTCTCGTGACCGAACAGCTCGCTCTCGATCAGGTTCTCCGAGACCGACGCGCAGTCGAAGATGACGAACGGCCCGGTCGCACGGGGGGAGAGCTTGTGAATGGTGCGAGCGGCAGCGCCCTTGCCGCAGCCCGTCTCACCGATCAGCAACAAGGTCGAATCGGTCGGAGCGATGCGCTGAATGAGCGCGAAGATCTGGCGCATCGGTACGGACGCGCCCACGAGATCGCCCAGGCGATTGTCCGCGACCGGGGAGACCTCGAGTGACTTGAGCAGCGGCTGAAAGCGCAGCTGTACGTCTCCGACTTCCAGCAGGGCACCGGCGCGCAGGAAGCCCTCTTTGATCTGCGCTCCGTCGATGAAGGTGCCGTTGGTGCTGCCCAGGTCTTGCACGAGGAAGTGGTCGCCCTGGCGGCGTACGTTCAGGTGATTGCGGCTGACGGTGGGGTGGTCGAGCACCACGTCGTTGTCAGGCGCCTTGCCGATCTTCAGGGACTGCCCGATCGGGAACGACTGGCCGCTTTGGGGGCCATTGACCAGCACGAGGCTGAACTCTTGCGAGGCGAAACGATCGCTCACCGTGGCGGCACGCACGCCGAGCACGGTGCGCTGAGGAATGCTGGATCCGGTGGCCATGAACGTTCGCAGTGTAGGCCAAAATGCCCACGTGGCTATCAACTCATAGGGGCGTAGATCTGGCTCGTGACCCCTGTGCTCACCCTGGATGGTCCCAGCCGTTTCTACGGAAAGCGCCTCCCGGCTTCCGGGCCCGTGCTCGTGCTGGGGGCCGGTGATGGGCGGGTCGCCGCCGCGCTGGCCTCTCGTGGGCACGAGGTGGTGGCGGTGGAAGGCTCACCCTCGTTGCGTCTGCTCGTGTTGGAGCGCAGGGCCACGCTGCCTCACCCCGAGTTGCTGGTGGTGAACGCCGATGATCCGCGCACGCTGGATCTGCAGCGCAAGTTCAGCCTGGTGATCGCCCCGCATCAGGCCATGGGCCTTGCGCGCAGCCCCGATGAGCTGCACGCGTTCTTGAGCGTCATGGCAAGGCATCTGGAAGAAGAAGGAACCTTTGCGCTCGACGCGCTCCACGAGCCGCGGTCGGGCGAACTGCATCGGCCCCGAGGGGTGCCGCATCTGCGGGAGCGCACCGCCGCGATTCATCCGCTGGCGCCGCTCCGGTTGTCTGCTGGCACGCTCGATGAGGCGCTCGAATCGGTCGGCCTGATCGCGCGTGAGCGGTTCTCTGACTTCAACGAGACGCTGTTCTCCGCCGAGGCTCAGCTGCAGGTGGTGGTGGGAGGGCCAGCCTGAGTCACGCGGCCCAGGGTTGCTGCTCGTGCCCCGAGTCCCGCAACAGGTCGTCCACGAAGTCGATGAGCCCGGTCAGCCAGAGGCGCTGGCACAGGCGCATGCGTTCGGTGCGTTCGGTCAACGCGCGCTCGAACTCGGCGGGAGGCGTGAGCAGGCCGAGCTCTTCGCGCAGCAGCTCCGACTCGGAGGCGAGGCTGGCACTGCCCCGATCAGCCGAACGGCGCAGGCGCAGCGCCTGTTCATTGGCCCACGCGCCGAACTGATCGAACTGATCCGGGGCCTGGCCCAGCAGGTCTTTGATGCTGGCGAAGATGGGCTGCAGGTGCTGCTGAGTGAGATCCATGCCGGCACCCTGTGCAGGCCACACGCCAACCCGAACCGGT
>JAYTAT010000429.1:0-4164 GCA_043737315.1 Archangium sp. | reverse complement strand
TCGTCACCATGTCGCGCCACTGGGAGTACGCCTACGCCGACGGCAACGTGCCTGCCTTCACGGCCGACGTCGATGGCACCTACGACATCCAGCTGCAGGCCAAGCTCGCCTTCGCTGACCGCGCCTACCCTGCGAACCGCGAATCCACCTCGTCGCTCAAGCTCAACGCGTCGCCCGATGGGAAGAACGGCGCTCAGACCTGCAGCGCCATCCCCATGGATGCGTCGCTTGCCGCGCTCGGACTGGGCCTGCTCGCGCTGGCTCGCCGCCGCCGCAGCTAAGGAATCGCGCTTCACTTCAAGCCCGCCGGTTCCTTCTACGGAGCCGGCGGGTTTTTCAGTGCGGGATGCGGGGGAACAACTCGGGGCGCATCATGAAGACGTCGTCACTCAGGCGCTGCCCGCCCAGGTTCACCGTGCGCTTGATGGCGAAGTCGAAGAGCAGCGGGTTGTGTCGATCGATCTCGTTGAGCAAGGCCCGCTCGTCTTCATTCAGAAAGCCCGCCTGCACGATGGCTCCGGTCTGCATCAACGCGTTGATGGCGGGCAGCGGGTAGTCACTGCCGTTGATCAATCGGCGGTGAAGCTCAGGGTGTTCGAGCAGGTGACGCAGCGGCTTGCCGATGCGGTTGACCAGGGTGATGGCGGAGAGCTCTCCAAACAGCAGGCCATCCCACTGGGGCTCCTTCATCAGGCGCAGGAACAGTTCGAAGTTGTCGACCCACGGGGCACCGGCCGAAGCGTCGAGGTCGGGGTTCATGCCCAGTGATGCGCAGTGCGCGACGACCACCTTGAGCCCACGCTCGAGAGGCCGCCGCAAGTGGAGCGGATTGCCCAGCCGCTGCGCTTCTTCGGCGTGCACGGCCTTCTCTTCGCCGGCGTGGGTGATCAACGGCACCTGCAGCCGCACCATCGCGTCATAGAACGCGTCGCACCTGGAACTCGACGGGTCGATGTTCATCGCGTTGGGCAACCACTTCACTGCGACCGCGCCGCCCGCCACGGCCTTCTCCAACACCTCGAGCGCATCGGGCCGGTACGGGTGCACCGACGCACACGGCACGAACAGCTCGGGAGCCGCCTTCGCCAGCGAAAGCACGTAATCGTTGGGCGTGTAGAACTCGGACGCCTCGAGCTGAAGCTTTCCGTCGTCGCCGTAAGCGTGATCGAACGCGAAGAGCAGCGCGCGGCCATGCGGCGCCTGCGTCTTGATCAACGCGGAGAGGCGCTCGATGTACTGCTGATCCGCTCGGGTCAGGTCATCCACGCCCGACGCCCGCAGGTAGATGCTGAACTTCATCGCCTCCATTGGGTTGAAGGCCGACTGCAGGCGCTCGCCGACCTCACACCCGGTGCCGCCACACCCGTTCCCCACCACGTGCACATGCGTGTCGAGCACGCGCTTTGGGTCAAGGCCGGCCCACGCGCGCGCTACCAGGTCGAGTGCCTCCTTGCTGAGCGGTCCACTCGGCGCTGCAGGGCGTGCGGCGCGGGTGTGGCCGAAGCGGAAGCCGCCGTAGAGCGCGCCTGCGGTGGCGAGGGCGATGAGTTGTCGTCGGGTGACGCGGGCCATGGAGTGACCTTGATTGTGTGCTCAGAAGCCCCCATGCGACACGCTCTCTTTCTGGCATTGGCGTCGATGGGCTGTCCCAAACCGGTCGAGCCGCCCGCGCCTCCTGCGGTGTGGCAGCCAGGAACGGCAGTCCGACTCGATCGCGTTCCCAACGCGTGCGGCTACGTCGAGTTGCGCGGCCTGGTGCACGTGCACTCGGTCTATTCGCACGACGCCTGCGACGGTCAGCCGCACGATGACGCGGGCGTGCGCAACCAGACCTGCCTGGAAGATTTCCGGCGCGGCGTCTGCCAGACGCAAGACGACTTCTTCTTCCTCACCGATCACGGCAACAGCTTCGCGGTCAACGAGTTCCCCCAGGTGCTGCTCTTCGATGCCTCGCGTGGCGACGTGCTGGTGCAGCGCACCGGCGGCCCCACCGCGAACTGGCTCGCCTGCCCCGGTTCCACGCCCGCATTGATCATGGCCGGCACCGAGACAGGCACCATGCCCGTCGGCCTCGAAGGTCACGCGACGCAGCGCAGCCTCTACGGTGACGTCGACAACACCGCGCTCGACACCTTTCACGCCCTGGGCGGCATCACCCTCGTGCCGCACATCGAAGACTGGACGGTCGATCAACTCAGCGATCTGCACCTCGACGGCTTCGAGATGTTCAACCTGCACCGCAACGCGGTCAAGAACGCGGGCGTCGCGGCAGATCTGGTCCTCAATCACGTCGACAAGGGCCTGCTCGACGGCTTGATGCACCCCGACCTCTTCTTCGCGGCCTTCAACCTCGACGACGAGCTGTACATGAGCCGCTGGGGCACCGTGGTCGCGCGCGGGCATCACCGCGTCACCACCATGGGCACCGACTGTCATCGCAACACGTTTCCCCAGCTGCTTCAGGATGGGGAACGCATCGACAGCTACCGCCGCATGATGAGCGCCTTCTCGAATCACCTGCTCATCAAGCCGAAGGCCGACGGCACGTGGGCCGACGTGGAGCTCAAAGAAGCGCTCAAGGCCGGCCGCAACTTCGGTGTCTTCGAGTTCCTCGGCTTTGCAGAGGGCTTCGACTTCGTGGCGATGGAAGGGCAGACGACACGTGAGGTCGGTCAGACCGCGACCCTGGCCAACGGCGTGACGCTCAAGGTGGTGATGCCGAAAGTCAAAGACCTCGACCCCGCGGTCGAGGCCCCGGCGCTGAAGCTGCAACTTTTAAAAGCGCGCGAAGGCGGGTGGGACGAGGTGGCCGCCATCACCCAGGGCACGCTTACGTTTCCCGTCACCCAGCCAGGTGCGTACCGGGTCGAGGTGCGCATGGTGCCGCGCCATTTGAAGAACTTCGCAGGAACGCGCCGGGGCTTCTTCACCGCCGAGCGCCCGTGGGTGATGACGAGCGCCCTCTACGTCGAGTGACCTTCAGTCCACGGGGAGCGCCGCGCTGATGCGCAGTGTCGCGCGCGCGGTAGCCAACTCGGTGCGGGCCTGAATCTGGCTCACCTCGGCGCCGAACACGTCGCGCTCGGCCTGGATCACGTCGACCTGTGTGGCTGCACCGGCAGCGTAACGGTCTCTTGCCACCTGGGTGGCGCGGCGGGCCGCTTCGACCTGCGCGGTGGCCGCTTCGATTTTGATCAACGCGGCCTGCAGCCGCTGCCAGTCGGAGTTGATCTGGTCTCTCGCCTGCAGCCGTGTGCGATCACCCTGAAGAAGCGCCGCCTGCTCATTGGCCGACTGTGCCTGCATGCCCATGAAGGTGGGAACATCGAGGCGCCAGGTCAGGTTGATGCCCGCGTTGTAGGTGCCGGCCTGGCCCTGGAAACCGGTGGCGTTGGTGAAGCGCTGGGTGAACTGGCCGGCGACTGAGGGCACCAGCGCGAGCCTGGATGCCGTGGTGATGCTGCCCGCGGCCTGCGCGTCTTTGTCGGCCGCCTTCACCGCGGGGAGCGCCTCGATGCGCGCTTCCATCTCAGGCAACGAAGCCGACGGCGTGATGTCGTCGACGGGCAGGGGCAACGTTTCAGGCGGCTCGAGCCCGGTGAGGGTTCGCACGGTTCTCCGCGAGGTGGCGACCAGAGCGACGGTGTCTGCCACCACCTGACGGGTGCGAGCGAACTCGGCGCGGGCGCGCAGCAGGTCGAGCTCGGTGATGGTGCCCACGCTCGCGCGGATCTCCGTCAGCTTGAGCTGCTCCGAGGCGACCGCGGTCGACTTCTTCGCTGACTCCATCACCGCCAACGAAGCGGCGTAGCCATAGAAGGAAGCGACCACCTGCCGGCGAACGGCGTCGCGCGTGACCAGCTCGCGAAGCTCGGCCGACGCTTCAGTGGCGCCCGCGATCGACATTCGAAACCAGCGCTGCACGTCGATGATGGGCAGGTCGAACCGAAAGGTGGCATCGAACTGATTCTTGGGAATGATCACCACCTCGGCGCCGGTGGCCGGGTTCCCGAAGAGCGCCGGGTACTGGTTGTTCGTCCAGCCCGCCGAGACGGAAAGCGAAGGGAACAACGAGGTCCACGCCTGGCGGTACTCGGCGGCCGCGCGGTTGCGCTGCTCGATGGAAATGCGGCGCTCGACGTTGCTCTGCTCTGCGGCGTCGAG
>JAYTAT010000428.1:0-1571 GCA_043737315.1 Archangium sp. | reverse complement strand
CCGCTCGAAGACCAGCCGCGCCGTGGCATCGTCGTCGACGACCAGCACTGCCTCACGGTCCTCTGGGGGAATCATGCCGACCATCCTACGACTCGGCTTCCCGGGGCAGGTGCACTCATCGCGCAGGTCAGCCGGGAATGCGCCAGACCTGCACGCCGCTCGTTCCGTCGCCTGTGACCAGGTACAGCCAGTCGGTGCCGCCGAAGCTCAGCGCGCGCGAGTCGAGGATTTGTTTGTTGAGCGCGGGCGCCCCCAGGCCGTCGCCCCCCAGGCCCTGACAACCGGCGACCCCCGCGACGCAGCCGGCCTGCCCGGTGAAGTCGGCCTGGCTCATGGGCGCGACCGCGGTGGTCTTGAAGACGACAACCCCCGCGGTGTTGTTGAAGCCGACGAACAAGGTGGTGGCCGTGGCTGCCAGAAGCGAGACGACCGTGTTCGCGGGGTTGTTGAACTGCGAGAGCAGCAGGTCACCCGTGCTGTTGGCAGCGAGCAACGCCCACTCGAGGGGAGAGCACTGCAGGTCGGCCCCCGGCGTGCACGCCCACAGCTGGGGCCCGGTGGTGGTGTTGCGGGCCGCGTAAAGTTTCCCCTGAAAAGCCACGATGGCGGGGAAGGCGCGGTCGGACGGCAAGAGGCCCGAGGTCACGGGCGTGACCCTCGACGCCTTGGCCAGGTAGGCCACCGCGCTGGGCGTGGCGGTCAACCAATCGCCGGGCGCGACCCCGGGGCCCGTCGGGAGCGCGGTGGTGCTGTGGATGAGGCCCCCGTTGTTGGCGACGTAGAGGCGATCGTTGAAGTCAGCGAAGTCATCGATCATCTGCCGGGGGGCGGTATTTCCGCCTGCCGAACCCAGACCCAGCAGCTTGTCCGCTTCGATGTCGAGGGCGTCGACGCCCACGGCAAGCTGGTTGTTGACGGCGGCGTTGAGACCGGGCGCCGGCGGGGTGAACAGCAAAGAGAGGAGGAAGGGCCGGTTGCCGCCGGTGTCGGAGAACCCCAGGTAGAGGCGATCTTTGAAGGCGTGCGCGGCCGAGAGGCCCCGGGTGCTCCCGCTCAGGCCACCGGAGAGGTCGACGAAGCGGAAGTCGAGCGTGAGGTCGGTGTCGCTCGTGAGGTACACGTAGTCGAGGGCACCGCTGGTCGCGCCGCCCACGCCCATCCATTCCACGCCCGCGAGGCGCCCCGAGAAGAACAAGCCCCGCCCATTCTCGTTGTGCGGGCCACAGGCGGCGGTGTTGTTGGCGCAGCCTGGCGCGCCGATCGACGGGTAAGGCGAAGGTGAGCTGTTGGCGTGGGTCTGGCCCACCGCAGTGTCCCTGGCAAAGGAGAATGCGTGATTCGCAGGCCCGGTACCGTCGGGATTCATGGACACCGCCCCGAAGCCCGTCTTCCGCGGGCCCAGCCAGATTTTGCCTCCGTAGGACACGAGGTACGCGAAGGCGGTGTTGTCGCCAAAGGGGTCGACCCCGAGGGAAAAGACCTCTCCGATGGCGGCGCTGTTCGAGGTCAGCAGACCGGTGCTCACCACCTGCCCGTCGTTGCCATCAAGCCCGTTCGCGCTGCCCGACAGC
>JAYTAT010000427.1:0-1572 GCA_043737315.1 Archangium sp. | reverse complement strand
TGAGCCAACCGCCGCCCAGGCCCGGCTGGTACCGCCTCGAACTCAAAGGCCGAATCGCCACGGCCCAGGAACCCGCAGACGCACCAGACCTGACCTCTTTGCCGAAGGTCAGAGGCTTTCTCTGGCGCGACCGACTGGTCGGCGACAACGCGAAGACCGAGCCACTGCACCTGATGCCCGAAGAAGAGCCCCCCCGCTTCTCCCCCATCACCGCAAGGCGTTGGCACGGAGACGCTCTGCTCTTCGAGGCCCTCGAGTTCGAATCCGAAGCCGAAGGCGCCGTACGAGAAGCCCTCGCTACGGGAACCGCGCTCAAAACCCTCAAATCAATCCCTGCGCCGCTTCGAGCTGCGTACGGCTTCGCGCTGGCAGAACAGACCGCCCGCCGCCTCACGGTCCCCGTCGCCGCCTCAGAGATCCGCGCCCACGTGGGCCGCATCGCAGACGGCGGAGTCGTGCAGGCTGAAGCCGTCATTCGCGATCTCATCGCCGAACGTGAACAGACCGAACGCGAGTTGGCCCAGCTGCGAGCCCGCCTTACCGCGGCGCACCTGGGCGCCGACGTGGAGCACGCGCGGCAGCAGCGCGTTCAAGAGCGCCAGACCCGCCGGGAGACACCCGAAGACCGCGTCTGGCACGCTCTGGAGAAAGCAGGCGCCCGCTTCGAATCCTCTCGCCACGTGCGCAACGAACAGCTCGAGGTGGTGTTCGGCTTCATGGGCGAGCGCTTCATCAGCCTGGTCGATGAAGACACGCTGCAGGTGCTCGACTCGGGCATCTGCCTGGGCCACCCGCCGGCAGACAAGATGATCACGCTCGATTCGTTGCCCGCGGTGATCAAAGAGGCGATCGAGACGGATCGACTGGTCATCCTGAGGGCGCCGTGAAACGCGAAGTCTGTTTTCTCATCGGGGCAAACCACACCGTGTTGTGGAGCGACGCCTCGACCTCGCCGCTCGCTCTGCCCGATTCACGAGAGCGTTGGGAAGCGATCTGGCAACGCCGCGCCGACCTGGTGGAGATCGCCCACTCGCACCCCCTGGGCCCGGAGCAGTTCTCGATGGAAGACATCACCACCATGCGTGCGCTCGACGCAGCGTTGGGAAGGGGCTGCCGGTTCTCGCTGGTGACGCCGACGCAGTACCTCGTGAGGGGCCAAGGTGATGTCGCGGCGGTGGCCAGCCCCCCACCCTGGGTGACCGCTCTGCGCGTGGCTTCGGGAATCACGACGCTGCTCGAGACGCGCCTGGCTGCCTGGGAAGCGGCTGGGCCCTCTGGCGATGCCGAACACCGGGCGAAGCTCGAAACTCTCAAAGGCGCTCTGCAGGCGCAGCTTCAAGAAAGGGGCCGGCTCGACGTGCTCTTCGTGTGCACGCACAACTCGCGGCGCAGCCACATGGCGCAGCTGATCGCGCTCGCCTCTGCGCAACGACGGGGACTGTCGAACGTGCGCACCTTCTCGGGAGGCACTGAGGTGACCGCCTTCGACCCCCGCGCCAGTGCAGCGCTCGAGCGGGCGGGTTTCGTCACCGTCGGCGCCTTCTCGAAGAAGATCGATGATCCGGCGAACCC
>JAYTAT010000426.1:0-10214 GCA_043737315.1 Archangium sp. | reverse complement strand
ACGTCGACCCGCTCGAGCACGTCTCGAACGTCTGCCCGCTGCTCGTGATGGTCAGCGAATTCGTACCCACCGTGTATGCGACGCCGCTGTTGTCGATGTTGATCTCCCGGTTCACCAGGCAGTCACACGCGCCCGCATCCAGATAGCAGCTGCCAGTGTACCCGCCCTGCGAGATGCCGCTGCTCACCAGGCCGCACAACGTCGCGTTCGCGCACGTGCCGGTGATGGTCGCCGAGACCGTCACGCCACCCCGCACCACGCGGCAGAGGTTCGTGCCGTTCGAGAACGTCGCGGAGCCCGCGAGGCCACCGTCATAACCCGTCACACGCACCGAGCCCCGGCGGCACCCCGCGTTCTCGATGCGGGTAATCACCGAATCGAACTCATCCTGCGAGATGCACGCGGCTGAATAAAAGAAGGTGCCCGAAGGATTGCCGCCGCAGGCTGCTTGAGCAGGGCAGGTCTGTGGAAACGTGATGGGGATCGTCGGAGGCGTCATCGACCGACAGGTCGACGTGGAGCCACCGCCTCCACCGCCTGAGCCGCCGCCCGTCGTGCCGCCACCTGAGCCGCCGCCCGTCGTGCCGCCACCTGATCCGCCACCAAATCCGCCGCCCGTCGTGCCGCCACCTGAGCCGCCACCGGTTGCACCACCGCCACCACCAGCACCGCCTCCCGCGGAAGTACGTGCGCAGACCTTCAGTTGGCAGTTGAAGCCTGCGCCACAGGCTGAGCACGACGAGCCCGCAGCGCCACAGGCCGAGTCGGTCTCACCGGTTTGACATGCGAAGGTCGTGTCGCAGCAGCCTGCGCAATTGGCGGCGGAGCACGTGGCAGGTGGAGGACTGCAGGCCAGCGCGAAGACGGCTGATACCGACAGACCACTTGCCATGACGAGTGCTCGCATGAGGGCGACCGTTGCTCTGCGCGAGCGGGATTGCAAGGGCGAGCTCCCTTACGGGAGTGGATCTCTGGCGAAGAGCAGCGGCATCAGGGACGGCAGGCGGAACCGGAGATCGAGCCGGCCTTCCAGGCGCGGCGCATCGACGAACCCCGCGTTCACCGTCACGCCCAGCTCGAACACTTCGGTGATCAGCACACCTGCGCGCAGGCCCACCACCACCGGCTTGTCGTTGCGTTGCCAGCCGATGTACCCGCGCGACTCCACGCCCAACGAGAGCCGCTCGACCGGCTGCACCTGCACCGACACCGCCCAGTGCATCGCGTCGTTCTGTCCCGTCTCCTGTTGCTGCCAGATCCAGTACGCCACCGACGACAAGACATCGATCGTCACGCCCTGCTTCGCGTGAATGCGCTGCCCCATGAGCACCTCGAGCAGGTATGCCGGCCCGTCCACGAAGCGGCGCGACTCGAGGTCCTTACCCGTGGTCGATTTGGTGATCGCCCGAAACGCGAGCTTGGGCAGACCGTCACCTGCATCGGCCAGCAGCACCTTGAACCCGAAGCGGATGTCGGCCTTCGCCACGCCCTGAGTTCGGGTCAGGCCCCACTCGCGGCGCGTCTGCTCTGACGACCACCACGCTTCCACGAACGCGCCTTCGAAGATCGCCTCGGCCCACTTCCCGAACGGCGTGATCAACCTGAAGGTCGGCAACATCGAGACGTCGCCCAGCTTCCCGTACTGCGCGGCGCCCCCCAGTTGCACCAGGGTGTATTTTTCCATCCACGGCGGCTCGGGCGGGAAAGAAGGCAGGGCGTTGGCCCCCATGGTGCCCGGGTTCATCCAATGTTCCTTCGCCCAGGCTGCGGGCGCGAACAGCAGGAGCAGCACGAGGGGCAGGGGAACGGGCCGCACGGCCGCTGCGGATATCAGTAAAAGGAATTTCCGATCGGACACACAACGTCCCACTGTTCCTGGCCGACAATGAGTGCAGGAGTTCAGGGAGCCCCAAATGACCAAGATTCAGCGAGTTACGAAGCCCCAGGTGAAGTCAGTCTCTGCGAAGGCGATCCCTAAAGAGGTTCAGAACCTGGCGAAGGCGAAGAACGCCGAGACGACCAGGAACGCTGACGGCTCCGTCACCCGCCGCCGCAGCACCGCGAAGACCTCGAAGGAGCTCACCACCTCCACGGGCAAGCTCGCTGAATCGACCCTCGAATTCAAGAAGACCGCCACCACCAAGCGCGGCACCCAGAGCGAGAGCACCTTCACCGCCAAGACCGACATGCTGGGCCGGGCTTCCACCCAGGCCAACCGCGAGACCGTCAACGCCCAGGGCGACACCAGCGTGTTCGGCCGCAGCGCAGACGTGTTCGGCATTCAGAAGCAGACCACCGAGAAGAACACCAGCCGCGAGCGCGGCAACACGGTCGTCACCTCGACCCGCACCACCTCGAAAGACACCGTCGGCAACGCGGCGCGTTCCTCTGACGTGACCCAGGTCACCGAGACGGGCAAGACGGTCGCCACCACCAACGACAAACGCGCCCGGGGCACCAACCTCGATACCCGCTCCAGCACCACCTACGAGAACGGCAAGTTCACGCTCTCCGATGGCGCCGACTGGCAGAAGACCAACAGCTTCGACAAGAGCACCCTCAGGGAGACCGAAGTCGACGCCTCCAAGGTGCTCAAGAAGGCCGACAAGTTCTCCTCTGTCTTCGGCAAGGTCTTCAAAGCGCTCGGCCTCGAAGGCGAGTGGGAAAAGGCGCTCTCTGCTGACCTGATGAAGACCAACACCCTGTTTCAAGGCGACCACGGCTCGGTCACCACGCAGGTGGGTGTCAGCGGCAACCAGCGTTTCGCCATCAACGGTGACGGAGTGCAGGCCAGCTTCGATCGTGAAGCGCGCGCCGGCGTCTCTGCGAAGTCGCACGGCGAGGTCGGAGGCCGCTACGGCACCGCCTCCTACGACGCGACCGCCCAGGCCGAAGCCGTCGCCAGCATCGACGCGCAGGGGAAGATCGACAGCAACGGGCTCGACGCAGTGGTCAACGCGCGGGTCGGAGCCTCCGTGCAAGCTGAGATCACCGCTCGCGCGCAGAGCCAGAGCGTCACCTTCATGGGCACGCAGCTCAACGCCGCCGTCGAAGGCCGCGTGAAGGTCGTCGCTGAAGCTTCTGCCGAAGTCACCGGCCGCGTCTCGGTGACGCGCAACCCGCCCACTGCCATCGCGCGCGGTACCGCCGGCGCCTCGGCCGTCGCCAAGGCCGAAGCCGACGTGAAGCTCTCCGCAGGTCCCTTCTCGGTGGTGGGCAACGCCTACGCCAGCGCCGGCGCCGAAGCGCGCGCCTCGGGCGTCATCGGGTACGAAGACGGCAAGTTCAAGATTGGCGGCAGCGTCGGTGCAGCCCTGGGTCTGGGCGCAGGCGCGGGTGTCACCGTCGAGGTCGACGTGGCGCAGCTGGGCCAGATGGCCAGGAACGCCGCTGACGTCAACGGCGACGGCAAGCTGGGCCTGAATGACGCGGGCGCTGCGGTCACCAAGTCGGCGCGCCGGGTGGCCGGCTGGTTCGGCTTCTAAATACCGTCACCAGTACTTCCACTTTCAGGGGCTGAAAATCGGGTCTGTTCCCCCACGGGCGTCGGCTGCATGATGCCGACTGAAGGGGGAGCGCTGGTGCAAGCGTCTGCGCAGGTCCTTACAGAGCTTTTCGCGCACGGCCGTCGCGTCACGGACGCCGGCGGTGTGCTCGGTCATGGGCTGACTGCACTCGCGGCGCTGCCTGGCGTCACCCGCGCTGCCGTCTTCCTCCATCAGGTCAAGCAGCCCCAGCAGGTGCGTTTGCGCGCGGGCCGCGGGTTCTCCAACGAAGCCCTCGACGCGCTGACCGCCAGCTCCACTCTGGCCCCCGGGCTGCGCTCGAGCGCTGCGCCGCTGTCGGCCACCGGAGAGCAGGTGACGGTGGTGTGTGACGGCCAGGTGGAGCCCGAGACGCTGTTGATGGTGGCCACCTTTCTCTCTCTGGTGCTCGAGCGCGATAGGGCGTTGACCGAAGCGTTGCGGCTCGGTGAGCTGTTCAGCGCGGGGCCGGTGGTGGTCTTTCGCTGGCGCAACTCAGCGGGCTGGCCGGTGGAGGCCGTGTCGAGCAACGTGACGCGCGAGCTGGTGTACCCGCTCGCGCAGGTACTCGAGCACCCCTACGCGCCGCTGGTGCACCCGGAAGATCTTCAGCGCGTCGCAAGCGAGGTGGAAGAGGCCCTCTCGCGCGGGGTCGAGTACTTCGCCCAGCAGTACAGGCTGTTCGACGGGCGGGGCGAGTTGCGCGAGGTCTTCGACTTCAGCCACGTCATCCGTGACGCGGTGGGCGCGGTCACTCATTTCCAGGGCTACGTGTTCGATGACGGCGAGCAAGCCCGCACCGCGCGCGCGAAGAACGATTTGATGGGCCGGCAGCAGCAGTCGCACAAGCTGCAGGCGGTGGGCACCCTGGCCAGTGGCATCGCGCACGACTTCAACAACGTGCTCGCGGCGATCATCGCGCACCTCGAGCTTGCCCGTCTCGAGCCTGCGTTGGCCGAGCACGCCGATCTCGTCGCAGCCACCACCGCCGCCATGCGCGGGCGCGACATCGTGCGGCAGCTGCTGGTGTTCGGTCGCGGCCGGGCCGAAGAACGCACGCCACACCGGCTGCAGCGCATCATCGAAGACTCGATGGGCATGATGCGTTCCACCATGCCCGGGAACATCGGGCTGCGCTTCTCGCTCGACCCGCGCACGCCCTCGGTGCTGGCCGATCCCACGCAATTGCAGCAGGTGCTGGTCAACCTGGTCACGCTCGTAGCGCAGGCGATGCCGAAGAGCGGCACGGTCGACATCACGCTCTCCGTGCGCCCGGGCACGCCGCCGGGGGCGGAGCTCGCCGTGAAGAGCGAAGGCGAGACGAACGAGCGGGAAGAGCGCGGGTTGGGGCTCTCAGTGGTGCGCACCATCATCAAGACCCACGGCGGCACACTCGAGCTCGACCGCGCGGGCGCAGTGGTGTTCCTGCCCGGCGTGGTCGACGCCAATGGCCTCGATGCGCCGCTCGAGACCGGCGCAGGCAGGGTGGCGCCGCGCATCGCGTTGGTCGATGACGAGCCTTTGGTGGCCCGTGCGACCGAGCGGCTGGTGACGCAGTTCGGGTATCAGGTGACCATGTTCACCAGCGCCGATGGGGTGCTCAGGGCGTTCGCCGCGAAGCGTGATGCGTTCGAGCTGGTGCTGACTGATCAGACCATGCCCGAGATGACCGGGCTCGAACTGACGCACGCACTTCGTGCGCAGGGGCTGCGGGTGCCGGTGCTGCTGGTGACCGGGTTGCCGACCGAGATCGACGTGCCTTCGGTCACGACGCCGTTCACGGTGCTCGGCAAGCCCTATCGTGCCGAAGAGCTGGCGAACGCGCTGGCCGAGTTGCTGGTCAGCGGCCGCCGGAAGGACTGATCAGGGGAGCGGAACACGACGGCCCACGTAGCTCGAGTCGGTCAGGAACTTGCTCGCGTCACTCACGCGCACGCTGCCGTTGCCCAGCCCGTCACCATCGGGATCACCCGACGAGGCTGACTCGAGAATCTTGCCGCCACCCAGGTAAATCACCACGTGGCCATTCTTCACCAGCAGGTCGCCCGGCTGCAGCTCGGTCTTCGGCACCGCGGGCAACCCATTCTTCATGGTGGAGCTGCTGGCGATGTTCTGCGCCGCGAGATCCACCCCTGCCTTGCGGAACATCGCCACCACGAAACCCGAGCAGTCGAACCCGATGACGCCCGCGGGCGAGCGGTACGGCTTCTGACCTTGCATCTGGTAGACGCGCCCATCGCCCGGGCGAGTGCCGAAGCGAAAGGGGCTCCCGCCTCCGACGTAGGGCGCACCGAGGTGGCTCATGCCGAAGTCGATTGCCGCCTGAACGCGCGCGTTGGAAGACGCCGGCGCGGGCCCGGTGGGCGTGGGCGCGGTGGGTGTGCTGGTGCCGCGCAGCCTGGCCATCGTCTGTGGTCCTGCCCAGCCGTCGACGGTCATCCCGTTCGCGCGCTGAAATGCCTTCACCGCGGCCTGGGTGCCCGGCCCGAAGTTCCCGCCCCCCTCGCCGTTGTAGAAACCCTGCGCCTTCAGGCGGAGCTGCAGCTCTTTGACTTCGGGGCCAGTGGCGCCCAGGGCGAGCTTGCCGCCTGAAGAAGTCACGGGGGCCGCGGGCGGCGGTTTGGGCGCTGCCGCCTGGCGCAGCCTGGCCATCGTCTGCGGGCCCGCCCAGCCGTCAGCCGCCAGGCCGTACTTGCGCTGAAAGGCCTTCACGGCCGCCTCGGTCACCGGGCCAAACTGCCCGTCAGCGTTCTTGCCGTAGAGTCCGATGGACTTGAGGAGATTTTGGAGTTCTCTGACCGCCGCCCCCGAAGCGCCCCGCTCCAGACGGCCGGAAGCCGATGCGCTCGACGACGTGCGGCGGGCTGCAGTGCTGCTGGACACGGTGGTCATGCCGGGTTGTCGCCCGCGCCCCGACCCTTGTTTTCAACCATTTTGTAAAGCCGCTTCGCCCGGTGGTGTACCGGCTGAGTCACCGGCCCCTGCTGATCCACATCGGCACGACGATGCCGGTGCGCTTCGGCGTCGCTGGCCTGTACGCTAGAAACCTTCCGTGAGTGCCACCGTCTCCTTCCAGGGTATTGGCGCCAGCCCCGGCGTCGCCATCGGCCATGCCTTCGTGCTCGACGCGCGCCGGGTGCGTACGCCCAAGGTCAAGCTGAACAGGTCTGAGCTGGAGGGCGAGGTGCTCCGGTTCAAGACGGCCATCGACTTGTCCGACCGCCAACTGGAAGAGCTCAAGACCCGGCTCGACAGCGACGGCCAGGAACACGGGATGATCCTCGAGGCGCACCGGATGATGCTCCACGACCCCATGTTCCTCGTGGAGGTCACCCGGTTGATCAAAGAAGATTTGATCAACGCCGAGTGGGCGGTGCGCCGGGTGGGCAAGCGGCTGCGCCACCAGTTCGACAACCTCGAAGACGAGTACTTCCGCGAGCGTAAGAGCGACATCGAGTTCGTCGCCGACCGGCTGGTGCGGAACCTGATGGGCGAGGTGGTCGATCAAGAGCTCGAGGTGCCCCCGCACGCCATCGTCTGTGCTCACGACATCTCGCCCGCCGACGCAGCCATGTTGGTGCGCTCGGGCAGCATCGGCGCCTTCGTCACAGACCTCGGTGGTCACACCAGTCACACCGCCATCGTGGCGCGCGCGCGTGAAGTACCCGCGGTGGTGGGTCTGGGGAAAGCGTGCGAGTCGATTCGCAACGGCGACATGGTGGCCGTCGATGGCCGCCGCGGGCTGGTGCTGCTCAACCCGACCGAAGAGCAGCTTGCGCTCTTCCGCGAGACGATGCGCCGGCAGCTGCAGACCGAGCAGCTCGCGCTCAAGACCGCCGAGCTGCCGGCCATCACCCCTGATGGGGTTCGCGTTCGCCTCAACGGCAACATGGAGTTCCCCGAAGAGATCCCCTCGCTGCTCGCGCACGGCGCCGAAGGCATCGGGCTCTACCGCACCGAGTTTCTCTTCTTGAACCGCGCGCTGCCGCCCACCGAAGAAGAACACTTCGAGTCGTACAAGCAGGTGCTGCAGGCGATGGGCGACAGGCCGGTCACCATTCGCACGCTCGACCTGGGCGGCGACAAGGTGCCCGGGAAGAAGGTCGACAAAGAGACCAACCCGGCGATGGGCCTGCGCGCCATTCGCTATTGCCTCGCGCACCGCGAGTTGTTCCGCGTGCAGTTGAGGGCGCTGCTGCGAGCGTCTGCGTTCGGGAACCTGCGGGTGATGTTCCCGCTGGTCTCTTCCATCTCGGAGCTGCGTGAAGCGCGCAGTGAACTCGAGGCCTGCCGCAGTGAGCTCTCTCGCCAGGGTGTGCCGGTCGGTAAGCGGTTCCCCATCGGCATCATGGTCGAGACGCCCTCGGCTGCGTTGATCGCGGATCGCCTCGCGCAAGAAGCCGACTTCTTCAGCATCGGCACGAACGACCTCATTCAATACTCGTTGGCGATCGACCGGCAGAACCGCGACGTGGCGTACCTCTACCGGCCGCTGCACCTGGCCATCCTGCGTTCGCTCGAGATGATCATCACCGCCGCCAAGAAGGCCAGCATCCCCGTGGCCATGTGCGGCGAGATGGCCGGCGATGCGGGGCTGACCATGGTGCTGCTCGCGCTGGGTCTCGAGGAGTTCTCCATGACGGCCGGCCAGATTCCCATGGTGAAGAACGTCATTCGCCAGATGAGCCGCGCCGACGCGATGGGCGTGCTCGAGCAGGCGATGAAGTTCTCCTCGGCCGAAGAGATCGAACGCTTCATCAAGGCCGACGTCGAGCGCCGCTTCAATGAAGGCGAGCTGATGGGCACCACCGTACCGCGTGAGGGCGGGACCTGAAATGCAGGGTGAGGTCGCCTTCGAACGCGCCGTGAGGGCAGACCCCACCCGCGTGCTCAAGCGCGTCGAGAAATGGCTCATCGCCCATGGCTACGAAGTCGCGGTGCGCTCGAACCATGAGCTTCACCTCGTGGGGCTCACCACCAGCGGGCGGCATCGTCTGAGCGTGCGTGCGGATGGCCAGACGGTGCGCTTCGTCTTCGCGCCGGGGTCTCCGGGCGTCACGTTGCCCGAGGCCACCGAACTGGAGCGCCGCGTCGATTCGGCGCTGCAAGAGCTCACCGTTACCGGCAGCGCCCCTGTTCCGTCTGCGGCAGAGGGTCCGGGCTCAGCTGGCACTCAACGCTGCGGAATTTGCGCGACGGTGCTCGGAGCTGGAGCCCTCGTCTGCCCGACGTGCGGAATGGCTATTGGGTGACTGACCGGATGATACCGGTGGTTCAGCCTGGAGCGCGTTGACGGTCATTTCTTCCGGGGCTACCCCTTCAGCTTTCCGCGAAAGGGACATTCATGAGCCTCGAACTCGAAGCCGCCCGGCAGCAGCTCCCGCAGCGACTGTCGTACTGGCAGGGGCAGGTCGATGAGGTGGTGGGGAAGGGTGTCGAACTCGAAGTCGACCCCGTGGGCCTTCCGCACGACGCGGGGAAGCTCGAGCAGTTCACCTTCACGGCGCTCGGCGCCCTGCGTGACGTGCTCAGCGATGCCGCGCTGCGAGATCCACACTTCCCCGAGTTCTTCCGCTCGCGCGTGGCGAAGGTGCTGGTGCGCAACGACGCGAGCGCAGCCACCTCGCGTTTCGACTTCGAGATCAACCGCAGGTTGCTGGTGGTGATCACCACGCCCGAGCTGAGGCACTGGCTCGATTTCCTGGCGCTGCAGGAGTTTCTCCAAAGAGAGCTGTAGATGATCATCGACGCGTGGATTCAGCACCCGACGCGGCGGCTGCTCGAGCAGGAGATGTTCACCTCGTTGCTCAAGTGGATGGGCATCACCCAGGTGCCCAATGAATTGCCGCTCGAGTTCACCCTGGGCGCGATGGACGCCGCGGGCATCGATCGTGCGGTGATCACCGCGTGGCATGGGCCGCAAGGTGTGTTGATCAGCAATGACGAGGTCGCAGCCCTGGTGCGCTGTGCACCGGATCGGTTGATCGGCGCGGCGTCGGTCGATCTCAACCGGCCGATGACGGCGGTCAAAGAACTTCGCCGCGCGGTCAAGGAGCTGGGCCTGCGCGCGCTGCGCATGCTGCCGTGGTTGTGGAACGCACCGCCGGATGATCGCCGCTACTACCCGCTCTATGCGCAGTGCGTCGAGCTGGGCGTTCCGTTCTGCACGCAGGTGGGCCACACCGGGCCGATGGGGCCTTCAGACCCTGGCCGGCCGATTCCGTACCTCGACCGGGTAGCGCTCGACTTTCCCGAGCTCACCATCGTCGCGGGGCACATCGGCTACCCGTGGACGGACGAGATGGTGGCGTTGGCCAGCAAGTACGAGAACGTGTTCATCGACACCTCGGCGTACAAACCACGGCGGTATCCGGCGTCGTTGCGCGAGTACCTGCGGGGCCCGGGGCGCACCAAGGTGTTGTTCGGGAGCAACTTCCCCATGGTGATGCCCGCCGACTGCATGGCCGAGATGGGCGAGCTGGGCCTCGACGATGACGTGATGTCACTCTTCCTCGGAGGAAACGCGGAAAGGGTGTTCAAGGCGAAGGCATCGACGCCCTGAGCGCCTCGAGGCACCTTGCGTGCGACCTGCGCCGCCCGTAGTGACGCGACCACATGAGCGACCTCAGGGGCAAGACGGTGCTGGTGACGGGCGCGACCGCGGGCATCGGCCGTGAAACCGCGTTGGGA
>JAYTAT010000425.1:0-4175 GCA_043737315.1 Archangium sp. | reverse complement strand
GCTTCTTGCCCACGGGCTCGGGCGTGGTCTTTCAGGTGGAGACGCAGAGCAACGGCCGCAACTTTGCCGAGACGCGCTCGACCTGCGACGACTCTGGTGCGTGCAGCGACGTGGGGGCCCACGGCGAGCTGTGGTGGGTCGACCTCGCCACGAAGCAGGCACACGCGCTGACGAAGTTGAACGGAGTCGGCCTGCCCACCGGCCCCAACGCGCACGGGGCTGACGCGACGCTCAACTACGAGCCGACGGTGAGCCCGATTCCTTCAGGTGGTTATGCGTGGGTGATCTTCACCAGCCGCCGCCTCTACGGAAACGTGGCCACCCTCAATCCGTTCTGGAGCGACCCGCGGTTCCACGATCTCTCGCAGTCGCCGACGCCGAAGAAGTTGTGGGTGGCGGCAATCGATCTCAACGCCGCCCCGGGAACCGACCCGAGCCACCCTGCTTTCTACCTGCCCGCGCAAGAACTGCTCGCCGGCAACTCGCGTGGCTACTGGTCGCTCGACCCCTGCCGGGCAGATGGTGAGGGGTGTGGCTCGGGCGATCAATGCTGCGGGGGGTTCTGCCGGGGGCCCAACGACACGGGCAAGACGTGCAGCTCGAACAACGGCGGCGGCTGCTCGGTCGAGTTCGAGCGCTGCACCACGCACGCTGATTGTTGCGGCGCTTCGACCGGCTCGGTCTGCGTCAATCAGCTCTGCGTGGTCCCCGACATCAACTGATTCATTTCAGCGACGGCTTGAGCACCAGCTGGTCATTGACGACCTCGAACCCGGGCTGCCGATCCAGCCGTTCCGTGATCGCCTCTGCCGTGAGGCCCGTCTCGCTCACGAGCTTCGTCACCAACGAGGTCCACGGGGTCCTTCGAGTACCACCTGGGCCATCGACGCCCAGGAGCGCCAGGTGCCGCAACGTCAGGTCGACCACCTTCCCCAGCCGCTGCTCCTCGAGCAGGGCCGTGGTCTGCGCGTTCAAATCGAGAAAACTCGAAGCGACCGTTCGAATGGCGAGCGCCATGAATGACGTGCGCTCCATCTCTTCCTGCAGAAACAACCGGTCGACCACCGCAACCGTGGTGTCGAGCAGCGCCGTGACCGTCGCCGAACGAGGGCTCCCGGTGAGCACCGCGGTCTCGCCGAACATTTCGCCCGGCCCCAGCAGCCGAAGCATCTGCGTTTTGCCCGCGACCACGCGCGTCGCCTGGCAGTGACCGTCGAGGATCACGTAGGCCGCGTCACCGATTTCGCCCTCTCGAACGATCGCCTCGCCCGTCTGGAACACCATGCGCGGCAGCTGGGCGGTTCCGCGGATGAAGTCTTCGAGCTCACGCTTGATCTCTGCGACGTCCTGGTACCGATCTTCGGGAGCGACCGAGAGCGCCTTCATGCAGATCGCCACCAGCCGCCGCGGCATCGACTGCGCGCCCCGCCTGGCCACTTGATCAGGCGGCTGAATCACCGCCTCGATCGCCAACGCCCGCGTGCCGTTCGAGGTCTTGTCGAGGTACGGCGGCCGGCCCGCGAGTATCCGGTAGAGCATTCCACCCAGCGCGAAGACGTCGGTGCGTTCATCGAGCGCATGGTTCTGACCGCGCGCCTGTTCTGGCGCCATGTACGCGGGCGTGCCGAACGAAGACCCGTCGTCCTTTTCCGAAGAGGGCAGGTTCGCCTTGCGGACAGCGAGCCCCCAATCGACCACGTAGATCTGCCCGTACTCGCCGACCATCACGTTCGAGGGTTTGAGATCGAGGTGCAGCACGCCGCGCGCGTGAGCGAAAGAGATCGCGTCACACACCCGCACCACCACGTCGAGCGCAGAGAAGAGACCATCGATGCCCTCTTTCTCGTTCTGCTCGAGGACTTGCTGCAGGCTGCTGCCCTCGAGCACCTTCATGGTGAAGCAGGTCGACTTCTTCTTGTCGGTGGCGAGCGCGTAGACCGCGGGAATGTTCGGGTGATCGAGCTGCGCGGTGATGCGCGCTTCTTCGATGAAGCGGCTCAACGCGAGGTCTTCCTTCATCAGTTCGGGGCGCAGGGCCTTGAAGGCGACCTCGCGGCCGAGCGTCTCGTCGCGCACCCGGTAAACGCGCGACATGCCGCCCGCTCCGAGCAGACCCAGGTCGACGATCTCCCAACCCGCGGGGATCGGCTGCGTCAGTGACTGCCCGTCGTCGGGCCGCTTCTTTCCAAAACCGAACATGGCCGCAGTCTGTCCGATCCCAAAGCCAATGGAATCCATCAGGCAGAACACCGTTCGGTCAGAGCGCGGCGGCCCCGAGCGGTGTAAGACGTAAGCCCAATGCGTTTAGCGATGTTGCTGTGGGTCCTCGCCGCGGTGGCCTGTTCCAAAGCCCCCACTCCGCGCGCGACGCTGCCGACGAAGCTCGCCCTCACCACGCTCGACTCAGGTGACGACCCTGATGCAGGCACGGTGCGCTTCATCGCGCTGGGCGACACGGGCAAGGCCAACCCGGGCCAGTTCAAGGTGGGCGCCGCCATGGGCTCACTTTGCGCGGCGCAGGGCTGCGACTTCGTCGTCCTGCTCGGCGACAACTTCTACCCGAACGGAGTCGGCTCGACCGACGACCCCCAGTGGAAGACGGCCTTCGTCGAGCCCTACGCGACGGTCGATGCGCCGTTCTACGCGGTGCTCGGCAACCACGACTGCGGGGGCGATGGCGCGGGCACCGACCTGCCCCGCGGCGATGTGCAGGTCGCGTACTCCGAGGTGAACCCCAAGTGGCGCATGCCCGGCCGCCACTACAAATGGCGACTCGGTGAGGTGGAGTTCTTCGTCGCCGACACCAACCGCTCGATGTTCAGCGTCGATGAAGACGTACGCGCCGACTTCGAGAAGTGGCTCCCGGCCTCGACGGCGAAGTGGAAGATCGCCTTCGCGCACCACCCGTATCTCTCGAACGGCGAACACGGAAACGCGGGCAGCTACGACGGGCTTCCTTTCGTGCCCGTCGCGAACGGCGCCAGCGTGAAGAGCTTTCTCGACGAGCGCGTCTGCGGGCAGGCCGACTTCTTGTTCACCGGTCACGACCACAGCATTCAGTGGCTCGAGACGACCTGCGAAGGCACCGAGCTGATTGTCTCGGGGGGCGGCGCGAAGACCACCCGGCTGCTCGGTACACAGCCGGCGCACTACCAGAGCAAGAACCTCGGCTTCGTCTACGTCGTCATCCGCGGGAACAGGTTGACCGCTTCGTTCCACGACGGTGACGGGGTGCAGCAGTACACGCGCACGGTGCTGAAATGAGCGAGACGCCGGCCACGAAGTTTCTCACGGAGCACGGCGTGGCCTTCACGCTCGCGGCATATGAGTACGAAGAGCACGGCGGCACGAAGGTGTCGTCGCAGAAGCTCGGTGTCGATGAGCACGTGGTGATCAAGACGCTGGTGTTCGAAGACGAGACGACAGCGCCGCTGCTGGTGCTGATGCACGGCGACAAGAAGGTGTCGGCCAAGGCCCTCGCCCGGCAGCTCGGCGTGAAGTCGGTGCAGCCCTGCAAGCCCGAGGTGGCGCAGCGGCACACCGGGTACCAGGTCGGCGGCACGTCGCCGTTTGGGACGAAGAAGGTGCTGCGCGTGTGTTGCGAGCGGACCATCACGGCGCTGCCCCGCATCTTCATCAATGCGGGTGGGCGGGGCTTGTTGTGCTCGCTCGAGCCGGGCGAGGTGGTTCGGGTGTTGCGGCCGGGTCTGGTGGATTGCGCCTCTGAGTGAGCGGCGGTCTCAGAAACCCGTCTGGAGCATCTCGGCCACCACCCGGCGGATGAGCTCGCGGCGGACCTCTTTGCGCGCCCGTTCGTACGCACTGACGTGCACCCGGCCGGTGTTCGCCTTGCGCGTCTTCGCCGCCGCGCGCACCACCAGGTCGACGCGACTGGGCTCGAGTTGAAACGGACGCCGGGCGTCCTTCGAGAGGAAATAGTTGATGCCCCTGGCCTCCAGCAGCTTCGCCAGGTGCTTCCGGGATTCAACGATCAGCGACAGGTCGATGATGTCCGCCATGCGTGAGCGGTTTGTCCTTCGGATCAGTGCCCTCGTCCATTTCACGTCGGGATCGCCACGGGTTTGACAGCACCCGTGCTTCGGTCAAGCGCGCGTCTCACGGGGGTGACGGCCATTGGGTCAGCGTGCGAAAGCACCGCCCGCCATGACAGACTG
>JAYTAT010000424.1:0-10251 GCA_043737315.1 Archangium sp. | reverse complement strand
TACCTGAAGTGGTCGACGTCGCCGTGGTGGGAGGTGGACTTGCCGGTCTCGTCACCGCCTACGAGCTGCGGCAGCGCGGCCTCGACGCACACGTGCTCGAGCTGAACGATCGCCTCGGCGGCCGCGTGGCCACCGCTGAGTACGGCCCCTTCTTGCGAGCGGAGTACGGCCTCGAAGAAATCTGGGAGAAGAGCCCGCTCTTTCCGCTCGCGAAGAAGCTCGGTGTCGAGCTCGAGGGCGAAGGCACGTTCTCCAGCGTGATGCTCGACGGAACACTTCACGCCTTCACGCAACCGACCCCCGAGGCGTACTTCGACTCGTTGTTCTCTGCGGCTGACCGCGAGGCGCAGCGAACGTTCTTCGAACGCGCCCAGACCCTCTTCACCCAGCTCGAGAAGAACCCGGCCTTGACGCAGATCTCCTTCGCGCAGTGGCTCGTGAACGAAGGCGTGCCGCCTCGTGTGCAGCGGTGGATCCGCCTGACCCTCGAGTGTGAGCTCGGCGCGTCAGCCGAAGAGTTCAGCGCCGCGTTCGGCATCTTCGAGCTGCGTACGTTTCTGTTCGGTGGTGAGCGTGCATTTCACGTGGTGGGCGGAAACGGGCGGCTCATCGAAGCCTTCGAGGAAGCGCTCGCGGGCCACACCACGCTGCGCGCGAAGGTGCTGGGCATCGACCGCCGCCGCGATGCCGCGGGTCAATGGAGCGTGACCGTGCGCTACCTGCGCGATGGCCAGGTCAAGGAACTGCGTGCGAGGCGGGTGGTGCTCGCCGTGCCGTGGATGATGCAGCATTTGATCGATCTCAACCCGCCGCTGCCTCAAGCCGCTCAGCTGGCGATGGCGTCGATCGGCCGCGGCCAATACGCGGTGGTGCATCTGATCATCGACAAGGCCGCGCACGGGTTGTGGGGCGGCGTCGAGAAGCGCCCATTTCCCGTGCTCACCGAAGGGGTCCTTGGGGCGGTGTACGGCGTGCGTTCGCCCAGTCCGGCCTCGCAGCCGCACGAGGTGTTCTCGTTGTTGATCCATGGCTCAGCGGCCCGGGCGTTTCACCTGGTGCCCCATGAGCGCAAGCGCGAGGACATCGTGGCCGGGCTCGAGCAACTGTGGCCCGGGTTCTCGAAGTTCGTGCGCGGGTCGGCGGTGTACACGTACCACCCGGCGGCGATCCCATTCTGGCCTGTGGGGCGGGCGCCGTTCGACGAGCAGGGGCTCGGGTTGTTCGCTTCGTTTGATGGGCTGTTTCTCGCGGGCGATTTCCTGGTGAGCTCTCACAGCGAGGGTGCCGTGGTCGCGGCTCAACGGCAGGCGGCTGCGATTGCGCGCGAGTTGTCGGAGCCGCGTTGACAGCCCTCTTCCACCCGCGGAGAGAAAAACCTAGTTTCGGAGCTGCCAGGGGCGGCCGTCAGCCAGGGCGATGCCGAATGAGACCGCGAGCAGCAAGCCCACCACCACCGCCGCGAACTGAAAGCCCGTTGACGGGCGCAGCGGCTGGTTCTGAGAGGCAGCGCTCGTGAGCAAAAAGACCAGCAGCCCACCGACCACGCCACCGCCGATGTGTGCGCGCATGTCGATGCCCGGCTGCAGCGAATAGACGAGGTTGATCGCCACCGGTGTCCACGCGCGTTGGCGCATTTGCGCAGCGAGCGCCGGCGGCAACAGGCCACGCGGCCAGGTCACCACCACCGCGCCCGCAACCATCAGGCCCCAGATGCCGCCCGACGCTCCGACGCCGATGATCTCGGTGCCGCGCATGATGGACAACACGCTGCCACCCAGGCCCGAGAGCACGAAGAGCAGCAGGTAGCGCGGGCTGCCGATCAGCTTCTCGAGGAACGGCCCGAAGCTGAGCAGCGCGAGCATGTTGAGCGCGAGGTGCAGAAAGCTCCCGTGCAGCAACATCACCGAGAACAAGCGCCACCAGTCACCTGCGAACACTTCGCTGGGTATGAGCGCGCCCATACGCGTCGCGGCCGTCACCGGCTCTCCGCTGCCCCAGAAGACCTGCAGCCCGAAGATGCTCACGCACACCGCGGCCAGCGCAAAACTCACGAAAGGCGCGCGATGCCGGAGCACCGCCATTTCCTGACCCGTATCCACTTCAAGTGAAGTGACGGGCCCGGTTCAGCCCGGCATGCCCAGCTTCGAGGAGACCGCGCGCGGGAACGGGGGTCTACGCGGTGGTCTTCAGGTTCGCCTGAATGACCCGCAGAATGTCGAAGCGGGTGATGGCGCCCACCAGCTTGCCCTCATCGATGACGGGCAGCCGCCGGTAGTTCGCAGTCAGAAACATGCCCGCCAGAAAATAGACGTTCATGTGCGAAGGCACCGAGGTGACCTGCGTGGTCATGAAGTCACGCACGGTGCCGCGCGGTTTGTCGGCGTCCATGCCGGTGGAAAGCAATCGCAGGCAGTCTTTCTCGGTGAGGATGCCGATGACGTTGCCCTGCGCATCGAGCACCGGTGCGCCGGTGACGTGATGGCTCAGCAGAAAGTCGACCGCCTCGAGGATCGCCGTGTCGGGCGACAACGTAGGAACGACTTTGTCCATGTAGTCGCGGACGATGGGCAGTGCCATGCGCAGACCTTGGCACGCGTGGATCGCCCGTTACAGCTTCACCGCGTGCGCGAGCAGATGAACACGGAAATCACGAGGCTGGCCGCGCGCTTCGATCGGCACCACGAGCTCGAAAGGCTGGTTGTCGAATGACGCGGCCGCGTTGCCCACGTCAGGCAGCTCGAACGGAATCAGGCGCGCGCGCACCTTGGTGTACGGCTCGATGCGCCCCAGCCAGATGTCGGGCTGCACCGAACGGGAAACACGATCAGGCCCGATGATGGTGATGCGTTGCCAGTGCACCACCATGGGCTCCGAGGTGGTGTTGGTGATCATCAAGAGAATCGCCTGGAATGAAGTGGGGTCGACCAGCAGCTCTGCGCGCAGGTCGGCGTCTTCCACCACGTCGCGCTCGCCGGGCTTGGTGAGGTTCTTCGCCCCGGGATCCGTCACGTCGAAGTTGTAGAAGTACTTCGCAGGCGCACAGCCCGAAGCGGCTACCAACAAGACGGCGAGGAGCATTCGCATGGTCTGCGTCATAATGGTTTCGTGTCTCCCGTGGTGACTTTGACGACCGATGCGTTGAACACGATGCGCGCGCACGCCGAACGCGTCTTCCCCGAAGAGTGCGTGGGCGCCCTGCTGAGCGACGGCCAGGTCAGGCCGCTGAGGAACACAGCGGTCGATCGCCGCACCACGTTCTGCATCTCGGCCGCTGAGTACCTGGGCCTCGAAAGAGACGGCGTGGGGGTGGCGGGCTTCTACCACTCGCACCCCGATGGGCCGGCGGTGCCCTCGGTGGCCGACGCGCGCCACGCGACCGCGCATTTCTGCACGCTCATCATCCCCGTGCACCAAGGCATCGCAGCAACGCCCCGCGCGTTCCGCTTCGATGACGACCACTTCACCGAAATCGAAGTCACGCTCGAAGGAGCGGCGCCGTGAACGAGCTCTTCAGCGCCGATGAAATCCGCCGCTACAGCCGCCACCTCATGCTCCCGGAGTTCGGCGCGCGTGGTCAAAAGAAGCTCAAGGCCTCGCGCGTCTTGGTGGTGGGCGCGGGCGGGCTCGGTTCACCTGCGGCGATGTACCTGGCGGCTGCCGGCGTGGGCACGCTGGGCCTGGTGGACTTCGACGTGGTCGACCTGAGCAACCTGCAGCGTCAGCTGCTGCACGGAACGGCTGATGTCGGCCGCACCAAGCTCACCTCGGCCACCGACACGCTCAATGCGCTCAACCCGCACGTGCTCGTACAGCCCCACGCGCTGCGGCTTTCTGCCCAGAACGCGCTGCCGCTCTTTGCGCAGTACGACCTGGTGCTGGATGGCACCGACAACTTCCCCACTCGGTATCTGATCAACGACGCGTGCGTGCTCACCGGAAAACCGAACGTGTCCGCGAGCGTCTTTCGCTTCGAGGGCCAGGCTTCGGTGTTCTGCACACCCGAAGGTCCCTGCTACCGCTGCTTGTATCCAGAGCCGCCCCCGCCGGGGCTTTCGCCGAGCTGCGGGGAAGGCGGCGTGCTGGGCATCGTGCCCGGCGTCATCGGTACGCTGCAGGCAACGGAAGCCATCAAGGTGTTGACCGGCGTGGGCCAGCCGCTCATCGGCCGGCTGCTCACCTTCGATGCGCTCGAGATGACCTTCCGCCAGTTCAAGGTGAAGAAAGATTCGAATTGTCCCGTGTGCGGGCCTTCACCTTCCATCACCGCGCTCATCGACTACGAACACTTCTGCGGCACCCGCGCGCCGGCAGAGGGCACCGTTCGCGACGTGACTGCGCAGTGGCTCAACGAACACAGAGACGAGGTGCAGCTGCTCGACGTGCGTGAACCCGGCGAGCGGGAAATCAACCTCATCGAGGGCTCGTCGTGCATTCCCATGGGCGAGCTGGCCGCGCGTTTCCACGAGCTCTCCACCACGCGCGACGTGGTCGTCTACTGCAAGGTGGGGGAACGCTCGGCCCGCGCGGTCGAGTACCTGCTGACCGTGGGCTTCGAGCGGGTGTTCAACCTCGCCGGAGGCATCGAGCGCTGGGCGGAAGAGGTCGACGAGCGGCTGCCCAGCTACTGAGTCATTGAGCCCCGGGTGGCGGCGCACTTCATGCGGGGCCGGCGGCTCTTTCGTGAATTCCTGCGCGGAGCCCTCGCGCGACGAAGGCCCGGGGGCTCGCACGAAAAAAATGCGGGGGGCCCAACGCTTCAGCCAACCCCGCTGAATCAAGCGGAACGAAGCGGGTGCCCCGTTACCCGTTTGAAACGGGGCGGGCCTGCTGCGCGAGTTGTGCGGGCTCTGAGCTGATCCGGCGCAATCGCTGGCATCCCCTTGGCAGAGTGGCGCACGACCCCTCGTGGGCGTCGCGGCCGGTTGTTCGTTTCCAAAAACACTCACAGGAGCCAGCACATGGAACCAGCACACACCCTGAGCGCGGTCGAATCACTCGACACGGAAGCCCCGGCCCTCAAAGAGACCACCCGCTTGCCGTCACATGGGCGGTTGTTGGTCGCGGGCCTCGTTCTCAACACCGCGCTGGCCGCCGGCATGACCGCGGCCACGATGACCTTTCACGACAAGCTCGAGCACCTCTCGCAGCGCGCGCAGGCCGACGCGCAGGCCAACGAGCGGCACATGCAGGGCCTCGCCGCGTTGGGTGATCAATCACGCGAGCTCAAGTCGGGGCTGGTCGACGTGCGCAGCGCGGTATCGAGCCACGCGCGTGAAGAATCGCTTTTTCTCAAGATGTTGATCCTCAAGCCCAGCCTCGATCAGACGCTCGCGCACCGCATCGCCAGGGCGATCGCCACCGAGTGCATGAACCTGGGCCAGGACCCGAACCTGGTGCTGTCGATCATGGCCAACGAGTCAGACTTCAACCCCAGGGCGATCTCCAACGTGGGCGCCGTGGGTTTGATGCAGGTGATGCCGCACTGGAAGAAGGTGCTCGGCTTGAAGGAAGAGCTCACCGACCCCGAGGTGTCGATTCGCGCGGGCATTCAGATCCTCGGCTTCTACCAACAGATGTATCGCGACGTTGACCTGGCGCTGACCGCCTACAACCGCGGCCCCGGCCCGGTCGATGGCGCGCTGGTGCGGGGCACGAGCTCGGCGAACGGGTACGCCGCCAAGATTCAGGGCACCTGGTCGAAGCTCAAGGCGCTCGACGTGGGTGCACGGCCGTAGCTCGAGCGCGCAGCCGCCCGGGCCACCAGCGTCGTGGAGTCGTCGCCGTTCACGGGGTAGGAACGTGTGCACGCCATGGAACTCACCATCGTCCGACACGCGATCGCCGAAGATGGAGCCGATGATGCGGCTCGCCCTCTCTCGAAGAAGGGGCGGCAACGTTTCGAAGGCGTGGTGAAGGAGCTCGATTCGCTCGGCGTGCGGTTCAATCGGGTGCTGCACAGCCCCAAACGCAGAGCGGTCGAGACGGCGCAGCTGCTCTCGGGGTTGTGCGACGGCGAGCTGCAACCGACCGCGCTGCTCTCGAAGGAGCCCAGCGTCGAGCTGTGGAACCTGCTCGATGGTGAACGGCTCGCGGTGGTGGGTCACGAGCCGCATCTGACCGCGCTGTTGTCGTGGCTGGTGACGGGTGAGCCCACCGGCGGGAACTTCGTGCTCAAGAAGGGGGGCGTGGCGCAGCTCGAAGGGCAGCCAGAGCCCGCGGGAATGCGGTTGTGCACGCTGCTCACGCCGCGGGTGCTGCGCCGATGAGACTCAAGGCCAAAGCGTGGCTCGAGCACCTCGACAACGCACGAACGCTGGCGATCGCAGGTGACGCGAACGGCGTACACCAGGTGCGCGTCTCGGCGCGGCGGCTTCGGGTGTGGCTGGGCTTCAAGGGGCACGCCTCTCTCGACGAGGAGCTGCGATGGGTGTGCGACGAGCTCGCCTTGATGCGCGACCTCGAGATCTTCGCCGAAGCACTTTCAGCGAAGGCGCTGAACAGGCTGCGGGTGCGCGCTACGCAGCGGGCGGTGGAGGCGCTCGATTCGCCAAGGTGGGATGCGCTGAGGAAAGCGCTCGAGCAGACCCGTGCACCCAGGAAGTCGCGGGCCCGGCGTGTCTTGCAGAAGCTCGAGCAGAAACTCGAGGCGCGCCGCGCGACGATGACCTCGGGTGACGGGCTCGCCCTTCATGCCCTGCGTCGCAGCATCCGGCGGGTGCGGTATGCGCGGGAGTGGCTGGGGTTCGAAGCATCGGACCTCGCCGCCGAGCAAGAACGCCTGGGCACCGTGTGTGACTTGTTGGCGCTGCAGGCGTTCGCGAAGAGCCAGCGGGCTGAAGTGCCTTCGCCGCTCACGGAGGCCATCGCCCGGGGCTTCGAGCTGCTCGAGGCACCGGATGAAGGGTGAACCAGGCGCGACCGCTGCGTTGTTTTCGCGGGCCCGGGCCGAGGCCGTGAACGAAGACGGTGACCCTGACGTGTACTGGGAGCTCATCTCGACGCTGCACGACCACGACCCGGCTGAGGTCTGGGCGCTGGTCGCTCCGCTGGCCACGAGTGATGACGTGAGACTGCAACAGCTCGTGCCCGACGTGCTGCACAGACTGGGACACGAGGCCCAGCCGCTGGCGATGGAGACGCTCGCGTTGTTCGGGCAGATGCTCGGTGCTTCACCTGTGCCTGAGCTGATGGCTTCCATCGCGAATGCGTGCGTCGACTTTCACGATCCCGAGGTGGTGAGGATGCTGGTGCCGCACGCGGCCCATGCAGATGCCGCGGTGAGGGAGGGTGTGCTTCACGCAGTGCGGCGTTCGAGCAAGCCCGAGGCCCTCGATGCGTTGATCACGCTTTCGCGCGATCGTCTGGAGGACTTGCGGGAGTGGGCCACGTTTGCGCTCGGCTCGCAGCTGCCGCTGGTCGATGCGCCCGAGATCCGCACGGCGCTCGCGGCGCGGCTGACTGACCCACACGAGCCGACGCGCGATGAGGCGGTGATCGGCCTGGGACTGCGGGGTGATTCGCGGGCACTGGGGCCTCTGCGCGCGCAGTTCAAGCGGGGCTTCAGTGGCCTTGCGCTCTTCGAGGCAGCTCGGGCCCTGGCGTCACCGGTGTTGAAGGATTCTCTGCAGGCGCTTTCGGGGAACCCGAAGGTGATGGAGGCGCTCAGCGAGGAAGAACGCGCGGAGTTGGGTGCCGCTTTGGCGGCCTGTAGCACTTGAAGCCTCATCGTCTCGTGAAGTGGCGCTCGAAGGGCCCCTCACCTCGCTGCGCAGGGACAGCAAGACGAGGTAGGTTTCTTTGATGCAGTCAGACGCCGCACCGGTGCGCCTGTTGATCAAACCCGTGATTGGCCAGGCGACCGCGCTCGCAGAGCGGGTGGTCAAAGAGCTCCCCACGCATGACGGCCTGCAGCACGTGACGCGCATGGTGGAAGGTGCCGCGCTCAAGGCCCAACGCATCGCCGCCGAGATGCAGCGACCCTGGAGCCCCCATCGTCTGCCCGTGATGTTCCTGGGCGCCGCGCTCGTGGGCCTGCTCACGTTTCTGTACTGGCAGTTCTTCAACGTCTCGACCCTCTCGCTCGCGCTGCCGGATCGCGACGCGATGTTGATAAGGCAGAACATCGCTGCCGACACGCGGGTCAACGTCACCATCGTCGACGTGCCCGGCTCGCGTGAAGCGGCGGCCCTGCTCGAGAAGGGCCAGGTCGATCTCGGCTTCATCCAGGGTGGCGTGCCGATTCCCCCGCACCTGCTGCGGCTCGAGACACCCACGCGCGAGCTGGTGCTTTACTTCGTGCGCGATCGCATCACCGGCCCCTCGCAGGTCAAGAAGGTGCTCACCTCGGTGGAAGGCGAAGGCAGCCACTCGGTCGCGCAGGCCTTCTTCGGCGCGTGGGGCGTGAAGGTGGTGTTCGTGCATGCGTGGAAAGACATCACGGCCGATGAGCACTACGTGGTGGCCGACGACATCGACGCGGTCTTCGTGGTGAAGGACCCAGGCGATGAGAAGGGGTTGCTCGGTGCCGAGCGCCTGGCGAAGGCCGGCTTTCAGCTCACCTCACCTGCCCTCGGCGCACGCGCGGGGCGCTTCGAGTACCTCACGCCGCACCTGCTCCCGCGGGGCCACGTCCGTTCAGACCCGGCATTGCCTGCAGCTCCAGTCGAGACCTATTCCGTCTCGACCTTCCTGGTGGCGCGGCAGGGTTTGACCCCGCGGCTGCTCACCCAGGCGTCCAACGTCATCGAAGCGCACCCCCGCACCATCTCGGAGGGCAGCTTTCGGCTCAGCTCAGGGGAAGCCAGTGAGCTGTTCCAGGGGGTCGATGCGTTCTTTTCCATCATCGTGAACATCGGGCTCGCGTTTCTCGCGCTGCTCGGCCTCGATGTCTTCGCGTACCGAAAGCAATTTCACGAACTCAACTCACTGGTGAGCATCGTGAGCATGTTGCAGTCGAACAAAGACGTGCTCGGCGTGCCGGTGGGGGTGCGCGAGGAGAACCTGCTCTACCTGAGCCTCTGCTCCGACATGTTGAGCCTGATCAGCGCGATCAGCGGGTACTACACGCAGGAAAATTCCTCGCTGGTCTTCAACAATCTCAGCGAGGTGGTGCACCAGCGGTGTGACTCGCTGAAAATCAACATCCAGCTCAAGCTGCTCCACGCGATGGTGAGGCAGTAGTTTTTTCAGCGACCGCGGCGGCTGCCGGGCTGTCCGTTGTTCGCAGAACGGTTGGGCGAACCCGGGCGCTGGTCGGTGAAGGGGTTGCTGGAAGGCTTGGGCGTGCGCACCTTCGGTTTGGCCTCGGGCTTCGGCTCGGTGCTCTTCTTCTTCTCGGCGGGTGCGTCGGGTTTCTTCGTCATCGCCCTTCTTAACCCCGTGGGCTTTAGAGTGGGCACCTTGAGTGAGCTGCTTCCCCCCGAGGGCACCGTCGAGCGCTGGGCTTGTGACTTCGTGAACACCACGGTCCTCGAGTCGAAGCTCGCCCCGGCCCCGCCGCCTGCAAAGTGGGCTTCGCCTTCGCGAAGGTGGTTGCTCACGCAGCCGGGCCGCCCGGTAGAGCTGGTGCAACGCACGGAGCGGAAGAAGGCCGCGAAGCCGGGTGCGCTCAAGGACACCGTGAAACGTGCAGAGGTGCTGCACACCTTCCTGCACCATGAGCTGCAGGCAGCAGAGCTGATGGCCTGGGCGATTCTGGCGTTCCCCGAGACACCCGAGCCCTTCCGCCGGGGGATGCTGGGCATTCTTCGCGATGAGCTGCGGCACATGGCGATGTACCGCGCGCATCTGGAGACGCTCGGTCATCCGTTCGGCTCGATGCCCATCAAGGACTGGTTCTGGGAGCGGGTACCCGGTGAGTCGGTCACGCCGCTGCAGTTCGTGGCGCGGCTCGGCGTGGGCTTCGAGGGTGGCAATCTCGATCACGGTGCGCGCTTCACCAGCTACTTCGCATCGGCGGGTGATCCGCGCGCGGCCGAGATCCAGGCGCAGATCACCGAAGAAGAAGTCGCGCATGCCGCCTTTGCGTTGCACTGGTTCCGGAACTTCGCGGGAGAACTCGAGTTCGAGAAGTGGCGCTTGATGTTGCCTGGGCCGATCAGTCCATCGATGACGCGGGGCAAGGCCCTCAACCTCGAAGCGCGGCGGCGGGCGGGGTATCCCGAAGCGTTCCTCGCGGCGCTCGCTGCATGGGGCACGGAAGGTCAGTGAGGGCCTGGGTCTTCAATCTCGATGCTGAAGATGAGCTGGCCC